>NZ_FMDK01000101.1 GCF_900091995.1 Streptomyces sp. MnatMP-M17 | reverse complement strand
GTCCTGGACGACCGAAGGTGACCCCGTCCGGCTGCCCGCCACCCTCGTGCAGCCGATGGCCGCTTCCGATGTCGCGGCGGCGGTCGCGAGGACCGCCTCCGGTACTCCGCTGCGGGGCATCCGCGATGTCGCCGGCCCGGACGTCTTCCCTCTGGACGAGCTGGGACGGATCACGTTGGAAGCGCGTCCCGACGGGCGCCATGTGGTCACCGACGACGGGGCGGGCATGTTCGCCGTGGTCACTGGGGATGTACTGATCGCACCGGAGGGCGCCGAGCTGGCCACTACGCACTACCGGGACTGGCTCAGGCTTCAGGGTCCGCGGCGGCAGAGGGCGACGTCCGGGCCGTAAGGGCCGCAACGGCTGGAGCGCGGTGGCTCATGCCGACTCATGTGGGCTCATGGCGGCTCACGGTGGAGGACTGCTCACGGTGGAGGGCTACTGGCCCTTGCCCTTGGGCCTGCTCTTGCTCGGCTGGCTGAAACGCAGCAGATTGCCCGACGGGTCGCGGAAGGCACAGTCGCGTACGCCGTACGGCTGGTCGATCGGCTCCTGGATCACCTCGGCGCCCGAGGCCCGGATGTGTTCGAACGTGGCGTCGCAGTCGGAGGTCGCGAAGACCGCCCGGCTCAGCAGGCCCTTGGCCATCAGATCCGTGAGCGCCTGCTGGTCGGCCTTCGAGGCGTTCGGACTCGCGGTCGGCGGTTCGAGGACGATCTCGACCTCCGGCTGCGACGGTGGGCTGACCGTGACCCAGCGCATTCCCTCGAACGAGATGTCGCTGCGTACGTTCAGCCCGAGCACGTCACGGTAGAACGCGAGTGCCTTGTCGTGGTCGTGAACCGCGAGAAAGCAGTGGGAGAGCGTGATGTCCATGCTGGTCACGCTACGAGCCGACAGCGGGTTTCGCTTCCCCATTCCTGTCTCCGTTCCTGACCGGCCTCGTGAGGATCATGGCGAAGCACGCCGGGATACGGGCCCCGTGCTCATGACTGCGGGCCCGGTACGCGCTGGGGCTCTCGCCGACCAGTTCGGTGAACCGTGAGCTGAACGAGCCCAGCGACGAACACCCGACCGCGAAGCAGACCTCCGTGACGGTGAGATCGCCTCGTCGGAGCAGGGCCTTGGCCCGTTCGATACGGCGGGTCATGAGATAGCTGTACGGCGTCTCGCCGAAGGCGGCGCGGAAGCTGCGGGAGAAGTGGCCAGCCGACATGAGGGCGCCGCGCGCCAGCGCGGGGACGTCAAGAGGCCGCGCGTAGTCGCGGTCCATGGTGTCCCGCGCCCGCCGCAGCCTGACGAGGTCCTCCGGTGTCACCGCCCCAGCATCGCATGCCACCTCAGCCGGCAGGTGGCACTCGCGTGGCTGCTCCTGCGGTCGGCGACGACGGTCCTCATCCCGGGCACCTCTTCCGTGCCCCACCTCCACGAGAACGTCGCCGCGTCCGACCTCCGACTCCCGGCCGACGAGGTGGCACAACTCGACGCCATCGCCGGATAGCGGCGGCGTGCGTGCCATGGACCGGTACGAGGCCGTACGAGGCCCTGAAGGTGCAGGTGCCTCGTCAAGCCCTGACGCCCGTCAAGCCGGGGCGGAGTGACGACATCACTTATCGGTCCGTGAGGTAGGTCCGTGAGAACCTCGGTCAGCTGCCGACGTAGGCCGCGAGGTGCTCGCCGGTGAGGGTGGAGCGGGCGGCGACGAGGTCGGCCGGGGTGCCCTCGAAGACGATCCGGCCGCCGTCGTGGCCGGCGCCGGGGCCGAGGTCGATGATCCAGTCGGCGTGCGCCATGACCGCCTGGTGGTGCTCGACGACGATGACCGACTTGCCGGAGTCGACGAGCCGGTCGAGCAGGCCGAGGAGCTGCTCCACGTCGGCGAGGTGGAGGCCGGTGGTCGGCTCGTCGAGGATGTAGATGCCGCCCTTGTCGGCCATGTGGGTGGCCAGCTTGAGCCGCTGCCGCTCGCCGCCGGACAGCGTGGTGAGCGGCTGGCCGATGTTGAGGTAGCCGAGCCCGACGTCGGCGAGCCGCGTGAGGATGGCGTGCGCCGCCGGCGTGCGCGCCTCGCCGGCGCCGAAGAACTCCTCGGCCTCGGTCACCGACATCGCGAGCACCTCGCTGATGTCCCGGCCGCCGAGGTGGTAGTCCAGCACCGCCGCCTGGAACCGCTTTCCTTCGCACTCCTCGCAGGTGGTGGCGACGCCGGCCATCACCGCCAGATCGGTGTAGATGACGCCGGCGCCGTTGCAGTTGGGGCAGGCGCCCTCGGAGTTGGCGCTGAACAACGCCGGCTTCACGCCGTTGGCCTTCGCGAACGCCTTGCGTATCGGGTCGAGCAGCCCGGTGTACGTCGCCGGATTGCTCCGTCGCGAGCCGCGGATCGCGCCCTGGTCGATCGACACGACAGCCGCGCCGGCGGCCCGGGACTGCTGCGGCAGTGATCCGTGCACGAGCGAGCTCTTGCCGGAGCCGGCGACGCCGGTGACGACGGCGAGCACCCCGAGCGGGATGTCGACGTCGACGTCGCGCAGGTTGTGCGCCGTCGCGCCGCGGATCTCCAGCGCGCCGGTGGGCGTCCGCACCGTCTCCTTGAGGGCGGCCCGGTCGTCGAAATGGCGGCCCGTGATGGTGCCGCCGGTCCGCAGGCCTTCGACGGTGCCCTCGAAGCAGACGGTGCCGCCCGCCGTACCGGCGCCGGGGCCGAGGTCGACGACATGGTCGGCGATCATGATCGTCTCCGGCTTGTGCTCCACGACGAGCACCGTGTTGCCCTTGTCCCGCAGCCGCAGCAGCAGGCTGTTCATCCGCTGGATGTCATGGGGGTGCAGGCCCGTGGTGGGCTCGTCGAAGACGTACGTGGTGTCGGTGAGCGAGGAGCCGAGGTGGCGGATCATCTTGACGCGCTGCGCCTCGCCGCCCGACAGCGTGCCCGCCGGCCGGTCGAGCGAGAGGTAGCCCAGCCCGATCTCCACGAACGAGTCGAGCGTGTGCCCCAGTGTCGTCAGCAGCGGCGCGACGGACGGTTCGGCCAGGCCTCGTACCCACGCGGCCAGGTCGTTGATCTGCATCGCGCAGGCGTCGGCGATGCTGATCCCGCCGATCCGTGACGACCGGGCCGCCTCGCTGAGCCGGGTGCCGTCGCACTCGGGACAGGTGGTGAAGGTGACCGCCCGGTCCACGAACTCCCGGATGTGCGGCTGCATCGCCTCCCGGTCCTTGGCGAGGAACGACTTCTGGATCCGCGGGATCAGCCCTTCGTACGTCATGTTGATGCCCGCGATCTTCATCTTGGTCGGCTCGCGGTGGAGGAAGTCGTGCAGCTCCCTCTTGGTGTACGTACGGATCGGCTTGTCCGGGTCGAAGAGGCCCGACTCGCTGTAGAGCCGGTAGTTCCAGCCGCCCGCCTTGTAGCCGGGGATGGTCATCGCGCCCTCGGAGAGCGACTTGGAGTCGTCGTAGAGCTGGGTGCGGTCGATGTCGGTGACCGAGCCCCGGCCTTCGCAGCGCGGACACATGCCGCCGGTGATGCTGAAGCTGCGCTGCTCCTTCACGGTCTGGCCGGCGCGCTCCAGGGTGACCGCGCCCGCTCCGCTGATCGAGGCGACGTTGAAGGAGAACGCCTTGGGCGAGCCGATGTGCGGCTGCCCGAGCCGGCTGAAGAGGATGCGCAGCATCGCGTTGGCGTCGGTGGCGGTGCCGACCGTGGAGCGGGGATCGGCTCCCATCCGCTGCTGGTCGACGATGATCGCGGTCGTCAGCCCTTCGAGTACGTCGACCTCGGGCCGCGCCAGCGTCGGCATGAAGCCCTGTACGAAGGTGCTGTACGTCTCGTTGATCAGCCGCTGCGACTCCGCGGCGATCGTGCTGAACACCAGCGAGCTCTTGCCCGAGCCGGAGACACCGGTGAACACCGTCAGCCGGCGCTTCGGGATCTCGATGCTGACGTCCTTGAGGTTGTTCACGCGCGCGCCGTGTACGCGGATCAGGTCGTGGCTGTCGGCAACGTGCAGCGCGGGCGCCTGCGTGTCCGTCCTCGTGGCCGTGCTCATCGTGTCTCCATCTGTTGGGCGGGGCATCTGTTGGGCGGGGCCGCCTTCGCGGTCTCCGTCGGCGTTCGTTGCCGGGCTCGATCTGACCAGCTTCGAGCGTACGTGTCCGTACGTCCGGTGCTCTTTACGTCCGGTGCTCTTTCGCTCGGCTCGCGCGCTCAGCTCGCGGTGAGCCGGTGCTCGGTGTCGCGACGACGCCGAGCACGGGAGCGGGAGCGGCGGCGGGGGCGGGGACCGGGACTCATCGGTCCTGGAGCAGCCCGAGGACGTTGCCGTCGGGGTCGGTGACGGTGGCCACCAGACGGCCGCCACCGACGTCGTGCGCGGGCTCCTTCACGGTGGCGCCCGCGGCGGTCACCTCGGCCAGCTTCGCCTCGATGTCCGCTACGTGCCAGTAGGCCACCGGTGAGGTCATGCCCTGCGGTCCACCGCCCGGCACCAGCCCGATGTGCTGGCCCGCGGCCTCGAAGCCGACGTAGTAGGAGTCGTCGTTCTGCGGCGCTACGCCGAGCAGGGCGGCGTACACCTTCTTGGCCGCCGCCAGGTCGGAAACGGGATGCAGCACGGTCTTGATCCCCTGGGTGGAAGAGGCGGAAGCGTCGGTCATGGTCACTCCTTGAAGTCATGGCTCTGGTCCGGATTGTCCGGCTTGTCGTCGGGCCTGAAGGTGAACGGCAAGTCCGGAACAAGTCCGGAATCCGACAGCCCGATCGCGCCGGACGGCGATGCGGTCACGCTAGTGCGGCTCGGTGACCGGCGCTTCTCGATTCCTGATCGGTTGCCGGTCGGCCAGGTCACGTGTTCCGCGACGTACGACGGGACAAGGCCGCCAGACGCGATCCGGAATGCTTCCGTGTCCACGGAGCGAGCTTCCGTGTCCACGGAGCGAGAGAGAAGGGCGGGAGAGCGCATTTATTCCCGGCGTGCGCGGCGGAGGTGGCTCGGCTGCTCGGGACCGAGGACACGGTTCCGGTGCCGGAGAACTGATCCTGCTACCTGGACCGGTCGGAATGGAAAGAGGAGTACCCACTCCTTTCCATGCTCAACGTATAGCGCACCGGGGGGCTTGCGGCAAGACCCGGGTCGTGCCGCAGAATTGCCGGCCGAGGCCAGAACCTGCGGAAATAAGAGATTCGCGAAGTGCGTGTGCTGTTGTTGGCATATGAGCCAACTGCGCGACAAGGCTGGCCGAGAATCAATCTCGTCAATGGGGGGTTTCATGATCGACGTGATCGTTGCCGGCGGCGGACCGACCGGCTTGATGCTGGCCGCCGAGTTGCGGCTGCACGGCGTGCGCGTGCTCGTGCTGGACAAGTTGGCGGAGCCGACCGGGCAGTCCCGCGCGCTCGGCTTGCATGTGCGCAGCGTCGAGGTGATGGACCAGCGTGGTCTGCTGGAGCGGTTCCTCGCGCTCGGCAAGCAGTTCGCGGTCGGCGGTTTCTTCGCCGGCATCGGCAAGCGGTGGCCCGACCGGCTGGACACGGCACATTCGTACGTCCTCGCCATCCCGCAGGTGGTCACCGAGCGCCTGCTGACCGAGCACGTCACCGAGCTCGGCGTTGAGATCCGGCGCGGCTGCGAACTGGTCGGGCTGAGCCAGGACGACGAGGGGGCCGGGGTGACCGCCGAGCTGGCCGACGGCACGCGGCTGCGCTCGCGCTACCTCGTCGGCTGTGACGGTGGCCGCAGCACGGTGCGCAGGCTGCTCGGCGTCGGCTTCCCCGGTGAGCCCAGCAGGGTCGAGACGCTGCTGGGCGAGATGGAGGTGGCCGTGCCCCCGGAGACGCTGGCCGCCGTGGTGGCCGAAGTCCGCAAGACACATATGCGGTTCGGCACCATGCCTCTCGGGGACGGGGCGTACCGCGTCATCGTGCCCGCCGAAGGGGTGGCCGAGGACCGTACGACCGCGCCGGCCTTCGAGGAGTTCAAGCAGCGGCTGCGGGCCTTCGCGGGCACCGACTTCGGTGTGCACTCGCCGCGCTGGCTCTCCCGCTTCGGCGACGCCACCCGGCTGGCCGAGCGCTACCGGACCGGCCGGGTGCTGCTGGCCGGCGACGCGGCGCACATCCACCCGCCGACCGGCGGGCAGGGTCTCAACCTCGGTATCCAGGACGCGTTCAACCTCGGCTGGAAACTGGCCGCCGAGGTCAACGGCTGGGCGCCGGAAGGGCTGTTGGACAGCTACCACACCGAACGGCACCCGGTGGCCGCCGACGTACTGGACAACACCCGCGCACAGATGCAGCTGCTGTCCCCCGAGCCGGGTCCCAGGTCAGTGCGCCGGCTCGTGTCGGAACTGATGGAATTCGAGGACGTGAACCGGTACTTGATCGAGAAGATCACCGCTATCGGGGTCCGCTACGACTTCGGCGAGGGCCACGAACTGCTCGGCCGGCGGATGCGCGACGTGGGGCTGAAGCGAGGCCGCCTCTACGAGCTGATGCACGGCGGCCGAGGACTGCTGCTCGACCAGACCGGCCGGCTCTCGGCGGCGGGCTGGGCCGACCGGATCGACCACATCGTCGACGTCAGCGAGGAACTGGACGCGCCCGCGGTGCTGCTGCGACCGGACGGCCATGTGGCGTGGGCCGGTGAGGATCAGCAGGATCTGCTCAGTCAACTGCCCAAGTGGTTCGGCGCACCCGCCAGCTGAGCACGCAGTCCGCTCGGCGGTGAGCGGACGGCCGGTGGGTTCGAGCTCGATGAACGGGCGCTCACCGACGGGCCTGGCGCGGACGCTGGTCTTCAGGTTGATGGCGCTGGGCGAGTAGACGGGCGGCTCGGCGGTGAGCGTCGGGTCGAGCAGCCTCGCTCACCTGGCTTCGACGCTGCCGCAGGAGAATGGTTCGGAGTGCTCGGGCAAGCGGACGGCCGCCTTTAGGGTGTGCATCGCGGAAGTCCGTCGATCGGCCCGGAGACGCCATGCCCCTGCAGATGAAGTTGAGCGCGATAACACTCGACTGCCCTGATCCGCTGGCTCTGGCGGCGTTCTATCAGCAGGCCACCGGCCTCGAACCCCACCCGAAGTCGGACGCCGACTACGCGGGTCTCAGCCGTGAGGACGGACTCGTCATCGGTTTTCAACGGGTCGACGGCTACCGGGCTCCGCGCTGGCCCGACCAGACCGTTCCCCAGCAGCTTCATATCTGCTTCAAGGTCGGGGAGGACTTGGAGGAGGCCGAGGCACGGCTGCTGGAGCTGGGCGCGGGCAAGCCGGATCACCAGCCTCATGGGGCCAGGGCGCGGGTTCTCACCGATCCGGCCGGGCATCCCTTCTGCATCGTCAGAGGCTGATGGGTGGGTTCGGGAGGCTTCGATCTGTCTCGCCGTAGACCATCGCGACTTCGTCGGAGCAGCGAATTCCACGGCGTTCGCTTCAATCGGGCGGTCCGCCCAGCCGTGCCCGGACGGCGTCCAGGTGATCCGAAGGTCAGCGGGCACAGCCACTCACCTCGCGAGGAAACGCCGGACGTCGGCTGCGAAGGCCGACATCTGCTCACCGGCTTCCAGCCACGTGGTCACCGAGGAGCTCCAGCCGCCGGCGGCCAAGGCCATATCCGGTCGACTGCGCTTCTGGGCTGCGGCGGATCGTTTCCGGTTCGCCGTGGCTTACCGCAGGACGGGGAGGTTGGCGGAGGTGTACTCGTCCGCGATGTCGAAAACGCTGGCGCAGCGCGGGCATTCGGCCTTGCCGAAGAGATAGGTGATTCCGTCGGCGAGCGTTCCTTGCCCGTCTCGGACGACGGTCTCGTACATCCATCGGCCGGTGCCGGACAGTTCATCGGGGGCCGCACGCCGCAGGTCGCGCTGGTCGATGTCTCCCAGGTTCCAGTCCCGGATCGCCGAATAGCGTCCGTGGTCTCCGATGGCGATCGTCATGTCCACGGCACAGTGGGGGCAGGGCAGGTGGTAAAAGTCGTCCGTGAAGTCCCCCAGAACGGCTGCCCAGTGGTACTGCTCCGCGACGGCGAGCAGCGCGAGAAACGTCTCCAGGTAGTCGATCGGCCGTGATCGCAGGTGTCGGTCCAGCAGCGCCCGGAACTCCGTGATCGCACTGGCGCAGTTCGCCAGCAGGTGGTCGCAGCCGTGGTGTCCTGCCGCGCGCCGGATGATCGAGCCGGCCAGCCCGCGCGCCCGCGAGCTCCTCGCCGCGAGACGTACCAGGCAGGGGAGGGAGGCAAAGCTCGCGGGGAACACCAGGTCCTGTTCGAGGACCAACCGGTGGTCCAGCTCATCCCACGCTTCGGCGTCGTCCTCGCGCTTCACCCGCTCCAGAAGCTCAGGGACGCGACCGACTTCCATGCGGCAGTCGTGCATCTGTGTCACGGAAACCTCAAGGGGGCCGTCGGAGGAACAGAGGACGGGCCGGGCGCGGAGGGCCCCGGGGGCGAGGTCCTGGACGTCGTGGCCCCAAGCGCGCAGACCGTCGATCACGCATGTCCTGTGCCGGTGGTCGGTGCTCGTGGCGAGGAGCTTGTGTGCGAGTGGTACAAGCTCAACCCGGACATCTTCGAGGGTGGGGTCCTCCGCGAGGGGAATGGCGGCGGCCAGAGCGGCGTGGCGCACGTCGGAGTCCTCATCGTGGAGGAATACAGCCACGGCACGGAAGAGCACAGGGCGCATGGCGCGCACGCGTTCCATGTGCGGGTTTTCGAAGCCGTAACGCCTGGTGATCTCCAGGCACTCGTCGTTGGTGTCGAGCGCAAGGAGATGCAGCCAGTCCAGCAGCGCTGCGCGCAGCGGAAGTTGCTGTGGCTCCCGGCGGTGGCGCTGCTGGAGCGCGTATGTGCCGACCTCGGTGGTTCTCGAGTCGGACAAGATCGCGGCGATGTACAGGGCAGCAGGTGGCGTGGCCGGGTAAATGGTGTTCTGGTGGCGCACTGGCTCCAGACCGTGCTCAAGGGCCCGGGCTCGGACTGAAGGATCCGGGTGACGGAGTGCGGCCAGCGCGGCAGGGATGTCCTCGGCGGCCCCTCTTGCATGATCCAGAACGGCCCAATCGGTGTCGCGGAGCAGCGCCTCGGGCTCGGGCAGGCCAGCCGCAGCCGAATCGTCCGGATGATTGTTTCCGATTGCCACCGACGAAGGCTACGCCGACCGCCGGAACTCGGGCCGACCAACTGCCGGTCAAGGTCGTCTCGCTCAAGTCCGGGCAAACGGTCTTCTTGGTCAGATGTGGAGTTCGGACGGGAAGCCGGTCCAGCGCAGGCCTGCGGGCAGGTGCCGCATGTCGTTGCAGAAAAGCACGGAGGACGGCTTGCCAGGTGCGTAGCGGATGGCCGTCAGAGCCGCGTTGCCGTGGTTGAGGCCCATCCAGCGCCACTTGGGCGCGTCGAGGGCGTCCCGGATCAGCCAGCCGATGAGGAAGTTGTGCGTGACAACCAGTTCATGACGGGGGCGATCCGCGTCGACGGGACCTGTGAATTCTGCAAGTGCCTCCCGGGCGAGCGCCGACCCACGGCTGCTCTCCTCTTCCGGAACCTGGGCGAGGAAGCTGAGCATGGCGTCGGCCGAGTCCGGTGGCAGCTCTTCCTTCGTAGGCAGGTAGGGGACGTAGTCGCCGGCCAGTGCCGACTGGTGCAGTGGGACGGCGTCAAGTTGTGCGCTGATCAGCTGGGCCGTCTGCTGCGCCCGAGGCAGCGGCCCGTGGCAGATCGCCGAAAGTGGGGTGCTCCGGAGCCGTTCACCGAGCAGAACGGCTTGGCGTCGGCCGCTTTCCGTCAGGGTCGTCTCATCTGCTGACGCTTCACCGTGCCGGGCGAGGTAGAGGTATCGAGTGGCTGCGCCTGTCATGTCCCGGGCCTCCGCCGTAATCCGTGATCTTGTATGTCAGGGAGGGACGCTGAACTCTTTGTGCATAGTTCCGTCCGGCTGAGACAGGACAACGATGGTGAAGTCGGCCCGGGGCGCGGTGCTGGTCTTTCGACCGGCCCGTTTCCCCGGAGCCGCTTCCCGAACCGGGCATGCGACTTGGCACCGCACCCGGCTCTCCACAAGCCCCGAGGGCTTCATGGTGGTTGTCCTTATCCCGTGGTGTCCCAGGGAGTGGGAATCGCCATGCCCCGGTAGCGGTAGCGAGTGGTGCCCACCGTGATGGGGTTGAACAACTCCCTGTTCTCACTGGCCCACCAAGATCTGCGACCGGCTCCGATGCAGATGTCGTCAGTTCCGTCTCGGTGAGGGCAGAGGCAGTTCACCGTGCGTGTGCTGGGGAACGCTGGGGTATCTGCCGTGACGGCGGAGCCGGTGGAGGCGGCGTTGAGCTTCAACGATCTCGGGCGCTTTCGCCACGCTGCACTGACCGGTTGAAAGGATCTCGACGCTTCGCTCGAAGCACGAATCGTAGGCGGTGTCACTGCCTGTCCACCGGCGGTGCTTGACGCAGAGCAGTCACATCGATCAGTCACAGTTACGTAGAACACTATTGCAAGCATGCGCTTGCAATAGTTAGCGGGCGGGCGCAGTATGGGGGTATGGCATCACTCAACGTCGGCAATCTCGGTGAGTATCTGCGTGAGCAGCGGCGCAGTGCGCAGTTGTCGTTGCGGCAGCTTGCCGATGCCGCCGGGGTGTCCAATCCGTATCTGAGCCAGATCGAGCGCGGGCTGCGCAAGCCGAGTGCGGATATTTTGCAGCAGCTCGCCAAGGCGCTGCGGATCTCTGCCGAGACGCTGTATGTGCAGGCCGGGATGTTGGACGAGCGAGGGCGGGAGGAGCTGGAGACGCGTGCCGTCATCCTCGCCGACCCCTCGATAAACGAGCGGCAGAAGCAGGTGCTGCTCCAGATCTACGAGTCGTTCCGCAAGGAGAACGCGCTCGACGCGGAGAGCGCAGAAGGTACGGAGAGTACGGACGGTACGGAGACCACGGAGCGGGCGGCCGGTGCGGATGCCGCCGCTGCCGGGGGTCCCACGGCCGACGGCAGTGCTGCCACTCCACCCGCAACACCCTCACACTGAACTGATCCGGGAGGACACCAGTCATGGCCATCGTGGATGACCTGCGCAAGACCCTCACCGACCCGACGCCTCTCTACTTCGCGGCCGGCACCGCCGACATCGCCGTCGAGCAGGCCAAGAAGGTGCCGGGCCTGATCGAGCAGTTCCGGGCCGAGGCTCCGGGGCGGCTGGAGGCCGTACGCAACTCCGACCCCAAGGCCGTGCAGGACAAGGTCACCATCCAGGCCCGGGAGGCCCAGGCGACCGTGCAGGCCAAGGTCAGCGAGGTGTTCGGCTCGCTGGACACCGATCTGAAGAAGCTGGGCGAGAGCGCCCAGGACCTGGCGATGCGGAGCCTGGGCATGGCCGCCGAGTACGCCGTACGGGCGCGGGAGACATACGAGAAGGTCGCCGAGCGCGGCGAGCAGACCGTACGGACCTGGCGCGGCGAGAGCGCCGAGCAGATCACCGAGATCGCCGTCGCCGTCGAGCCCGAGCCGAAGCGCGAGCCCAGGACGCACGAGTCCAGGACGCAGTCGAAGACCGCGTCCCGGCCGGCGCCGAAGAGCGAGCCGAAGGCCGCGCCGAGGCACAGCGAGACGAAGGCCGCGCCCAAGCCCGCCACGGCCAAGAGCACCACCGCCGCCAAGCCGGTCACGACCACGGCCGCGGCCAAGAAGACCGCCCCGCGCAAGACGACGCCGGCCAAGAAGAGCACTCCGCCGTCCGCCAAGTGAGCAGGGCGACCCGTCAAGCAAGCCGAGCGCCGGCGGCGGGCGGTCCCGAAGCGTAACGGGCCGGGCACCTCACGGGTGTCCGGTCCGTTGTCCAGGTACCTTGGCGTACGGGCCGCGAGGTATTTCATCCACCCAGCGGGTCATCCCATCAGGTCGTCCCACCGGGTCATCCACCTACCAGGCAGGCGGTGTCAGCATGTTGCTCTCGGGTTTCGGCACATTCCTCTGGCTGCTCAATCTGGCGATGCTCGCCCTCGCCGTCGTCGCGCTGTTCCTCTCCGCGACGGCCCGTGAGGACGCCTATCGGGCCGCCGACAAGCAGACCAAGAAGTTCTGGCTCATCATCCTGGGGATCACGGTCGCCGTGAACCTCCTCGTGCCGATGCTGTTCCTCCAGATCGCCGGGCTGGTCGCCACGATCGTCTTCATGGTCGACGTACGGCCCGCCATCCACCAGATCTCCGGCGGCGGACGCCGTGGCGGCGGTTCCAGCAGCGACGGTCCCTACGGTCCGTACAACGGCGGGCGCTGAGACGGCAAAGGCCGAGGCAGCAAGCTGAGGCAGCAAAGGCTCACGCGCCGCCGCGGCCCAGCAGCAGCACCGCCACATCGTCGGTCAGTTCGCCGCCGTTCAGCTCCCGCGCCTGAGCGACCGCCGACTCCAGCAGATCGTCGCCGGTCAGCCCGCGCGCGAGCTGCGCGTTGATCATCTCGACCATGCCCTCCTGGCCGAGACGCCGCGTGGCGCCGGGCGCCGCCCGGCCCTCGATCAGGCCGTCCGTGTACAGCATCAGCCCCCATGACGCGCCCAGCTCCACCTGCCTGCGCGGCCAGCGCGCCCGCGGCAGCAGTCCCAGGGCAGGGCCGCCCTCCTCCTCGTACGGGAGCAAGTGCGCCGCCCGCCCCTTCCGTGTGATCAGCGGCGAGGGATGACCGGCCAGACAGAGCCCGGCCCGCCGTCCGTCCGGCGTGATGTCGACCGTACAGAGCGTCGCGAAGATCTCCTCGCTCTCCCGCTCGTGCTCCAGCACCTGCTGGAGCGTGGAGAGCAGCCGGTCGCCGCAGAGTCCCGCCAGCGTCAGCGCGCGCCAGGCGATCCGCAGCTCCACGCCGAGCGCCGCCTCGTCGGGCCCATGGCCGCAGACGTCGCCGATCATCACATGGACCGTGCCGTCCGGCGTACGGACCGTGTCGTAGAAGTCGCCGCCGAGCAGGGCCCGCGATCTGCCGGGCCGGTAGTGGGCGGCGAAGGTCAGATCCGAGCCCTGGAGCAGCGGAGTGGGCAGCAGACCACGCTCCAGCCGCGCGTTCTCCTGTGCGCGCAGCCGGGACTCGGTGAGCTGGCGCTGTGCGATGTCCGCCCGCTTGCGCTCGACCGCGTACCGGATGGCACGGCTCAGCAGCCGCCCGTCCAGTTCGCCGCGGAAGAGATAGTCCTGCGCACCGGCCCGTACGGCGCCCGCCGCGCGCTCGACATCTCCCTCCGCCGCCAGGGCGAGTACGGCATGGCGAGGCGCGAGCCGCAGTACGCGTTTGAGCGGGGCCAGATCGTCGCTGTCGCCGGAGCCGGGAAGGGCGAGGTCCACCAGGATGCAGTCGATGTCGTCCGTGAGCAGCCGCTCGGCCTCGGTGAGATTACGGGCCGTACGGATCCGGACGCGGGTCCCGGCGCCCTCCGGCAGCTCCGGACCCGTGAACGTGCCCGCCGGGTCGTCGTCGATCACCAGCAGCGTGAGATCGCCGCCCTCGGTGGTCTTGCCGCCTTTGGAGCCTTTGGCGGTCTCGCTGCTCTCTGCGGTCTCGTCGCTTCCTGTGGTCGCGGCGCTCTCGGCGGCGGGCCGCCTCTCCACGGTCGAACCTGTGCGCTGGTGCGGTACGGGTACCGGTACGGGTGCCGACATCGGTCTGGGTTTCCTTCCCTCCCCCCGAGGGCGCGGGTGGCACGACGATCGACGTTCCACCAGACGGGGACCATAGCGGTAGCTCCCGCCCCAGTGGAATGGCATAAGGATGAAGAGCCACCGTCATATGCCGCCTGCCACACCGCATCCGTCGCGATTCGGGCATCGGTGGCCATGACATACATCACGTATGGCCTGGCCGCCGCTCCCTCCGCCACACGTGGAGCGTGCGGGGCAGACCAGTGGAACGGCCATGGAACACCCGTCAAGCGCCCATGAAGCAGCCGTGAGGCGGCCTTGGTTCACGCGTGAGACCACACGCATGTATGACCTCGTACATACGAGGTCATACATGGTCGTACGAGGCCATAGGAGGCCATGTATACGTGTGCGGGGTCGTACGAGGGCATATGCGTACGGGATCTACTTGTCCGGGGGATCTACTGGTCCGGGCGTACGACTCCGAGGATCTCCATCGAGCCCGCGCCCGCCAGCGTCACATTCCGCCCTGGCCTCGGCGCGTGCACGATCGCGCCGTCGCCGATGTACATCGCCACATGACTGGCGTCCTGGTGGTAGATGATCAGATCGCCGGGCCGCATATCCTTCACCGCGATCCTCGGCAGCAGCCGCCACTGCTCCTGCGAGGTGCGCGGGATGGGCCGGCCGGCCGCCGCCCACGCCTGTGAGGTCAGCCCTGAGCAGTCGTACGAGGACGGTCCCTCCGCGCCCCAGACGTACGGCTTGCCGATCTGCGCCGTCGCGAAGGCGATCGCCTTCCTGCCCACCGCGCTCGCCTGGCGGTTGATGTCCGTGACCGCGCCCGAGCCCAGCCAGGCGGACTGAGCCCTGAACGCGGCGTCGCTCTCCAACTGCGCCAGCCGCGCCCGTTCCTCCTTCTCCAGGCTCGCCTCAAGCTTCTTGGCGGCGGAGATCTGCTTGGTGATCTCCTTCTTCGCCTTCTGCTTCTTGACGCGGTTGGCTTCGAGCTGCTCCCACTGCGTGCTCGCGTCCACGGTGTAGGCCTTCAAGTCCTCCTGCGCCGTGGTGAGTTCGGCGATGAGGTCCTTGGTGGCCTTCTGGCCCTGCTGTATTCGTCCGACGCCGTCCAGGAAGAGCTGCGGATCGTCGGTGAGGATGAGCTGCGCCTCGGGCGGCAGCCCACCGCTGCGGTACTGCGCGCGGGCCGCGGCGCCCGCCTGGTCCTTGAGCGCGTCGATCCGCAACTGGCCCTGCACGAGGTCCTCGGCCAGCGAGACGACCTCGGCGGACTGCTTCTCGGTCTGCTCGTCGGCGAGGTTGTACGCGTCGGTCGCGGACGCGGCCTTCTGGTAGAGACGGTCTATCTCTTTGCGTACGTCGTCGAGGGACTTCCCGTCCCGCGTGACCGCGCCTCCGGTGACCGACGAGACGCCCGGCGGGAGTTCGACCGGCGGCGGAGGAACGGCGGGCGGCGACGGCGCGTTGAGAGCGGCCGGCGCGGCGTTGGGAAACACCGGCGCGGGAGGCGGCATCGGCGCCGCGTACGCGTGGTTCAGCAGATCCGGCGACGCCAGGACGGCCAGGGCGCACACCACGGTGATCGCGGCAGCGGCACTGCGACGTCGGTTCACAAGCTCCCCCTCCGAACCAGCCGGGCCCGCCCGCCCAGTTGGTCTAAAACGGCTCAAAACGCGCTTTCATCGCCTAGCCGACTTACCGTCAGCAAGTGCTGTCGTCGTCGCGATCGTGTCATGTCCTCCGGCAAAGGGACAGAGGGGTCCCGCACCTCACAGGACTCATTCACCCCACTGTGGACGAACGGGCACCCAATGGTGTTCCCGTGGTCACATCCGGTTGCCCGGACCACCCGAACGAGGCACCGGCACCACGGCAGAACCGGACCTGGACCCGGCCTTTGATCCGGCACCGGCACCGGCACCGGCACCGGACCGAGGCGCCAGCGCCGCCCACTCCACCGTCACCTCGCCCTGCCGCCACCGGCGCGCGTCGTCCACGAGCGGCCAGCCGGCCGCCAGTTCCCGTACGGACCTGACCCAGCGCTGCCGAGCGCCGAGCGACGCGTACGGAGCCGCCGCCGCCCACGCCCGGTCGAAGTCGCGCAGGAACGCGTGGACCGGCTCGCCCGGCACATTGCGATGGATCAGCGCCTTGGGCAGCCGTTCCGCCAGATCGGACGGCCGGTCGAGCGAGCCGAGCCGCGTCGCGAAAGTGACCGAACGCGGTCCCTCCGGGCCGAGCGCCACCCAGACATGCCGCCGGCCGATCTCGTCGCACGTGCCCTCCACCAGCAGCCCGTCCGGCGCGAGCCGCGCACACAGCCGCGCCCAGACCGCGGCGACCTCGCCCTCCTCGTACTGCCGCAGCACATTGGCCGCCCGTACGAGCACGGGCCGTACGCCGTCGCCGCCGTCCAGCGGCAGCTCGAAGCCGCCGTGCCGGAAGCGGAGCCCGTCACGCTCGTACGGGAGGGCGGCGGCGACCCGGGCCGGCTCGATCTCGATCCCGACGACCTCGGTCCGGGGATCGGCCGTACGCAGCCGCCGCAGCAGCTCGACCGCGGTCCAGGGCGCGGCTCCGTACCCGAGATCCACCACGACGGGCGCGCTCGCCGAGCGGCGGAGGGCCGGTCCGTGTACGGCGGTGATCCAGCGGTCCATACGGCGCAGCCGGTTCTGGTGTGTGGTACCGCGCGTCACGGTGCCCACCGGGCGGGACGGGCTCGACGGGCGGGACGAGCGGGACGGCGGGACCGGGGGCACCATGGGACGAGGGTAACGACATGCCGTAACGGCGGGACGTACGGCGAGGGCACGACGTACGACCTACGACCTACGACCTACGGCGACGGCGACGCCGACGGCCGCGCACACGACAACGGCGCAGCGCACACCGCTTCCCGAGGGTTGAGCCGCTCAACCCACCCGAGGGTTGAGCCATTCACCCCCTGAGGGTTGAGCCGTTCACCGTAATGATTTGGCAAAGTGGAAATGGCGGCGGAAATGCAGGAGCCCATTCCGCTGTTGAGGGCCTCGGAGGGACCGCACACCCTTCTCTTCGCCGTGCCCCGAGCGGCTCCCCGAGCGAGAGGCCGTAGACGTGAGCCAGTACGTGTCCCGTATCGCCGGCACGTTCACAGGACCGGCTCGACCGCCCCGTCTCCGCCTCCCCGGCCAGCACCGCCGGCCACGGCGGATCG
>NZ_FMDK01000720.1 GCF_900091995.1 Streptomyces sp. MnatMP-M17 | reverse complement strand
CCCGCCGGAGCCGCTCCGAGCGCCGCCGCGGCCGTGGCCGCCGCGGCGGACAGGGCCACTGCCGCGCTGCCGCGTGAACCGAGCCCGGAGCCGGAGTGTGAGGGACGGCGATGGGACACCACAGGAGGCCGCACTTCCTTCCGCTGAACGCACTGACGCGGCCCCCGGCCGCCCGACGGGCGGACCACTGGCCGGAGCCGCGGGAGCAGACAGTAGCCGGGCGACCACGGAGCGGCCAACGACCGCGCCGCGCACACAAAGTGACGCCCCGCCGTAGACCACAGGTCATCGGCGGGGCGCGGTGTCAGCTGGAGGTACGGGAATTCGCCCGAATGGGCGGGCATGGTGTCCCGGATCCGGAGCCTGGACTCGAAGTCTCAGAAGCCTCGGGCTCGAAGTCTCAGATACGTACGCCGAACTGGAACGGCATGTTGTTGATCGACTCGTAGCGCACACTGGCACCGGGCTTGGGCGCGTGCAGCACCTGGCCGTTGCCCGCGTAGAAGCCGACATGGTGCTGGTCGCCGTAGAAGATGACCAGATCGCCCTGCTGGAGCTGGCTCATGGCCAGCCGCGTACCGGCGTTGGCCTGGGCCTGGGAGGTACGGGGTATGGAGACACCGGCCTGGGCGTACGCCCATGAGGTGAGCCCGGAGCAGTCGAAGGAGCTGGGGCCCGAGGCGCCGTAGACATACGGCGTACCGATCTTGCTCTGCGCGGCGGCGAACGCGGCGGACGCGCGCTGCGAGGCGGGCACCGAAGTGCCGAGGTCCGCGCGGGAGCTGGCGCGGTTGGCGCGGGAGTCCTCGGCGGCGAGCGAGGCCTTCTCCTGCGCGGTGAGCGTGTTGAGGACCTTCTGCGTGGCGGCGAGCTTCTCCTGGACCTCGGCCTTCTTCGCGCCGAGCTCCTTGCGGGTCTCGGCCAGGTCCTGGACCTTGGCCTGGGCCTCCTTGCGCTGCTGCGCGAGGGACCGCTGCTTCTCCTGGATCTGCTGGAGCGACTCGGCCTGCTTGGCGCTGACCTGGTCGAGCGTGGACGCCCCTTCCAGGTAGCTGTCCGGGTCGGAGGAGAGGAAGAGCTGTACGGAAGGGTCGATGCCGCCGGTGCGGTACTGGGCGCTGGCCATCGAACCGAGGCTGTCGCGCAGCTCGTTCAGCTCGTCCTGGCCGCGGGCGACCTTGTCCTGGAGGGCGTCGACCTCTTTTTCGAGCTTGCCCTGCGCTTCCTTGGCCGCCGTGTACTTCTCGGTGGCCTTCTCGGCGTCCTCGTAGAGCTTGTCGACCTTCTCCTTGACGTCGCTCTTGCTCGGCTGGGGAGCGGCCTGAGCGGCCTGGGAGGTCAGGGCGACAGCGGCGGCAGCGGTCGCGGTGAGCACGGTCACACGGGCGCGGCTCGGCTGCTTGGGACGACGGTGGGACGCCACGGAGGCGAGCTCCTTCTTCCTCAGCCGCCTACCGGGCCATGGGGGACACAGGGCCCCGGCTCCATACGTCCGACACCCCTGACAACTGGGCTGAACTGCATGAAATCGGCGGTTCCTTCGCTGTCACCCCGGGTGGGTGATCAACCGCGCGAAGGTTCGACGCCTGACCATAGTGACCTTCTTGTGATCAGTTCAAATCCTGACGAGGAAAAACTCTGTCACGACGCGCATTATTTACAGACGCTACACAGGCAGTGATGGACATTTGACGCTGCGCTCCACCAAGACGCCATCAATTCGGGCATTGACCCCACCAGTTGACTAGATGCGCGAAAGCCGCTTCAGCAACAAGGCGGACGCGACGGGCCTGGCACCGGCCTGCGCCACTCCGTCCGCGACCTCACGGTCGGTGGAGACCACCACCAGCGGCCGGCCCGGCGGCTCCGCCCTGACGAGCTGGCGGATCAACTCGTCCGCGGTCACGCCCGGTTTGGAGAACAGCACCCGCACGCCGCGCGGCGGCGCGAGCAGCACCGGAGCCGCGAGCTCCGCGCCGTCGAAGACACAGGTCGTCTCCGCGCCCGACTGCGCCGCGAGCATCGCGAGCCCGCCCAGCAGCCGCAGCCGCTGCTTCTCCAACGGCATCGTCGGATAGCCGGTCTTGGTGACGTTGTAGCCGTCCACGATCAGATGCGACTGCGGCAGCGCGAGCAGTTGGTCGAGCAGCGCGGGATCGGTCTCGGAGAGCGCACGGGCCGCCACGTCCTTGGGCGACATCCGGCCGGGCTCGACCGCGTCGACCGTATCGCCGGGCCTGACCATGGCGGGCGGCAGTGCCAGTTCGCGCCGTAGTCCCTGGGCGGACTCCAGCAGTGTGTCCAGCAGCAGCCGCAGCCGCATGTCCTCCACCGAGCGGCCCTCACG
>NZ_FMDK01000093.1 GCF_900091995.1 Streptomyces sp. MnatMP-M17 | reverse complement strand
CAGCGGCGGGACCCGCGCCCGCGCGCAGCTACGGCTGACCGGCCGCGGACTTCGGCCGGTCGACTGCGGATGCAGGTCGGCCATCCGTCGGCTTCGGCTGACTGCCCGCGGGCTTCGACCGGCCGCCTGCGGACTTCGGGCGGCCATCCGCCGACTTTCTGGCCCGGCTCTGGGTGAGTGCGGCGCCGGCGAGGATGATCACGGCGCCGACCGGTGTGTTCCAGGTCAGCTTCTCATCGAGGAGCGTGACGCCGGCCGCGGTGGCGATGACCGGGATGAAGTACGTGACCATCGTGCCGGTCGTCGGGCCGACCTCGGCGACCACTCCGTACTGGAGCAGGATCGCCAGCCCGGTGCCCAGCGCGCCGAGCACGAACACGGAGAGCAGCGGGAGCGCCGGGAACGAGGTCGGCAGGGTGGTGAACAGCGGTGTGATCAGAGCCAGTTGCACTGTGGCGACCAGGAGCTGCGCACCGGTCAGGGCGAGATGGGAACTGCTGCTGCCCGCCAGCGTCCGGCGTACGTAGATCCAGCCGACCGGATAGCTCAGCGAGGCGAGCAGGGCCATCGCCGTACCCGTGAAGTCCAGGCCGGAGAAGCCCTGCCAGGCGCCGAGCACGGTCAGCACACCGAGGAAACCTATGCCGAGTCCGGCGACCCGGCGGCGGGTGGGCCGGTCCTCGGAGAGGGCGACCAGGGAGAGCGCCATGCCCCACAGCGGTGAGGTGGCGTTGCAGATGCCCGCGAGTGTCGAGGGAATCGTCAGCTCGGCGTAGGCGAACAGCGAGAACGGCAGGGCGTTGAGGAGAAAGGCCGCGACGGTGAGATGGGCCCAGGTGCGCCGGCCCCGGGGCAGCCGTTCGCGCTTGACGGCCATCGCGACGGCCAGCACCGCCGTACCGAAGAGCAGTCGGCCGAAGGTGACCTGGAACGGCGCGAAGCCATGGGTGCCGACCTTGATCAGCAGAAAGCTGAAGCCCCAGATGACCGCGAGCGCCGCGAACCGGACACGCCAGTCGAAGGCGGGACGGCTACGGGAAGGCGCCGGGCCCGGTGCGGTGGCCGGGGCGGAGGAAGGTCCTGGGCGAGGCGGAGTCGCGGTGCTCATACGGCCACGATGTCGTGAACCATCTCGTAGGACAAGTGAGATTGTCTCGGCTGTTCCGCTTAGTATTGCTTACATGTTGAATCTGGAGCGGCTACGGACCTTGGATGCTCTCGCCCGCCATGGCTCGGTGAGCGCCGCCGCCGAGGGCCTGCATGTCACGACCTCGGCCGTCTCCCAGCAACTCGCCAAACTGGAGCGCGAGGTGGGCCAGCGGCTCCTGGCCAGAAACGGGCGCGGAGTGCGGCTCACCGACGCGGGACGGCTGCTCGCCGACCACGCGGCGCGCATCCTCTCGCAGGTCGAGGTGGCGCAGTCGGACATCGAGGCCCAGCGTGGCCGGGTGGTGGGCGAGGTACGGATCTCGGCCTTTCCGACGGCGGCCCGCGGGCTCCTTCCCGCGGCGATCCGCGCCCTGCACGAGCGCCATCCCGAACTGCGGGTCCGCTCACGCGAACTGGAGCCCGAGGCCGGGATCCGTGGAGTGGTCAGAGGCGATCTCGATCTCGGCGTGGTGCTGGACTGGAGCAACAAACGGCTGCCCGTGCCCGGCGGGCTGGCCACGGCCCATCTCCTCGACGACGCCGCCGATGTGGCCATGCCCGTGGACCATCCGCTCGCGGGCCGCCCGGAAGTGGATCTGGAGGAGTTCGCGGACGACGACTGGGTGTCCTGGCCGGAGGGCGAGTTCTGCTACGACTGGCTGATGTTCACGCTCCGCTCGAAGGGCTTCGAGCCGCGGATCGCGCATCTCGCGGGGGAGTACCACACCCAGCTCGCCCTGATCGCGGCCGGACTCGGGGTCTGTGTCGCGCCGAGGCTGGGGCGCGGAACCGTCCCGGAGGGTGTCGCGGTCGTTCCCGTACGGCAGAAGATGCACCGCCATATCCACGCCGTGTGGCGGACCGACGCGGATCGCCGTCCCTCGATCAGGGCGGCCGTCGAGGCCCTGACCGAAGCGGCACGCGCGGTGGACGGCGCCTGACTGGACGGCGGCTGACGGGCTCGGGGACCGTGGACGGCGGCTGACGCCTTCAGTGATGGTGACGGCCGACGGGCCGCACTCCCTGCCGACGAAGAGTGAGGCCCGTCAGCCGCCGGTCTTGGCCGTGTCTGACGGCCCGCCGTCAGGCGAGTGTGATCGAGTCGCCGGTGACCGTGATCGACGCGGCGGGCAGCGGCTGCGTCGCGGGCCCGGACTTCACACTGCCGTCCGTCGCACTGAACTGGCTGCCGTGGCACGGGCAGTGGATGATCCCGTCCGAGACGTCCTTCACGGCACAGCCCTGGTGCGTGCACTTGGACGAGAAGGCCTTGAACTCGCCCGCCGCGGGCTGGGTGACGACCACGCCCTGATCGGCGAAGACCATACCGCCGCCCTCCGGGATGTCGGCGGTCTTCGCGAGGACATCACCTCCGCCGGCGCCGTCCGCGCTGTCGCCGCCCGCCGCCGGATCCCCGGCAGCGGGTGACTCCGCCGCCGAGTCCGACTCCGGCGTGCTGCCCGAATCGCCGCACGCGACGAGCGCCGCGCCCAGCCCCGCCGCTCCGGCCGCGGCGACCACGGTCCTCCGCGTCACGATCCGTGCGGACCCCTGCCATGCGGTCATATGCAGCTCCGTTTCGACGGCCGGCTCTCGGTCGGCCGGTTCACTGGAAGATACGCACGCGGATGCTGTGATGTTCAAGCACCGAGAGACCTTCTGAAAAAGTCGAGCTCACGCAGGAGCAGCTCGTCCGCCACACCCTCCTTGGCGACGAGATGGCCCGTACGAGGCAGTGGCAGCACAGAGTGCGGCCGACCCGCAGCGAGCAGGGCCGCCGAGAGACGGAGCGTATGTGCCGGGACCACATTGTCGTCAATGAGCCCATGGATGAGCAGCAGCGGACGACTCAGTTGTTCGGCGTACGGGCGTTCGGCGTACGGGAGCAGCGAGGAGCGCTCGT
Organism: Streptomyces sp. MnatMP-M17; assembly: GCF_900091995.1. Lineage (GTDB taxonomy): Bacteria > Actinomycetota > Actinomycetes > Streptomycetales > Streptomycetaceae > Streptomyces. Next base: position 18,936 of record NZ_FMDK01000093.1, on the reverse strand, counting down.
ACGCATCGGGCTGGACATCCGGATGGCCGAGATAGCGCTCCTCCCAGTACGTGTCGTACAGCCGCCGGTCGGTCGGCGGCGCGCCCGCGACCGCGGCGTGGAACACATCGGGACGGTGCAGCACGGCGCCCGCCGCCAGATAGCCGCTGAACGACCAGCCACGCATACCGACGCGCGCCAGATCCAGGGCGTCGTACCGCTCGGCCGCCGCGTGCAGTGCGTCGATCTGGTCCGTCAGGACGGGCATCAGCCGGTCACCGACGATGGCGCGCTGCCACTCGACGCCGCGCCCGGGCGTGCCGCGTCCGTCCGTGGCCAGCACCGCGAAGCCCTGCTCGGCGAACCACTGGCACACGGCCGTGTACCAGGCACGCGCCTGCGTCACCACCTGTAGACCAGGTCCGGCGTACGGACTGAGCAGCACCGGCAGCCTGCGGCCCGAGCCCGGCTCGTACCAGGACGGCAGATGGAGCCGGGAGCGCAACTCCCGCTCGCCCAGCGCCAGATGGACCGGCCGTGGTGTGACCAGCGGCTCTTCGGCGAGGACCGCGATCCGGCCGACGGGCCTGCCGTCGCGCAGTACGGTCACCCGCCGGCCGTCCGGAGTTCCGCTGTCGAGGACGAGTGTGTCGCCTCCGGCGGCGGCCGAGTGCACACCGGGCTCGTCGGTGACTCGCGTGAAGCCGCGCTCCGGTCCGTACGACCAGACATGGACCTCGGTCGGCTCCTCGCTCGCGGTGAAGTAGACCTGTTCGCCGACCGTGCCCAGCACCTCGCGGACGTGGAGTCCGGCCGGTGCGGGTACCTCGCCGATCCGGATCGAGCGGGCGTCGCCCTGTATATACGGGAGCACCGGCACACCGGACGCGGTGTGCAGCGGCGCTCCTTCCGGGAACTCCACCCAGTGTGTGTCGGTGTGACGGGACAGCGGCTCGACGGCTCCGGTCGCCGGATCCGCGCGCAGAATCCACACCGTGCGCTGGTCCCGCGTCTGGACGCTGATCACCGGACCGACGCCTGCCCACTCCGCGCTCACCACATACTCGAAGGCGAGGTCCCGCCAGAGACCTTTCGGAGCGTCCTCCTCGGGCGCGCGCTCAGGGAGCAGGACCGGTGTGTGCCCGCCGTCGACCGTGACCACACGCAGCGAGGTCTCCGCGTTGGCCGTGCCGGCCGCCGGATAGCGGACCGAACGCGGAGGCTGAGCTGGATCGGACGGATCACTGATGTACCAGCGCGCCACCATCGAGGTGTCGACGCGGGCCACCAGCAGGGCATCGCTCGCGGGCGACCACCAGTAGCCGCGCGACCGGCCGATGGACTCCGCCGCGACATGGTCGGGCAGACCGTAGGTCACCTCGGGAGCCTCGGGCTCGGCGAGCGGCCGGTCCTGGCTGCCGTCGGTCCGTACGACACGGAGGGCGCCACCGGTCACATAGGCGATCAGAGATCCGTCCGGGGACGGCCGCGGATCGGTCACCGGTCCTGCGGTGTGGATACGCCAGGGCGTGCCACCGTCCGTCCGCACCACCCAGAGCGCGCCTCCCAGCGCGAACGCCACCACGCGCGCCTCCCGGTCGGTCGCGTATGCCACGACGCCGACCGAGGTCACCCGCGCCCGCTCACGCCGTGTCCGTTCCTCGTCGGGCAGCCGCTCGGGCCCGGGCCCGGCGAGCGTCGCCGGGTCGGCGAGGATCCGCTCCTCGCCGTTCTCGTACAGCCACAGCGGTGTACGCGGATCGGCGCCGGAGACGGACCGTACGAACAACACGCGCTCGCCGTCGGCGGAGACGGTGAACCGGCCTGGGACACCGAGCGAGAAGCGGCGGGTACGGGCGAACTGGCGCGGGAACGCGGTGATCTCCGTGGGCTGCGTGGGCCGCGTGTTCGATGTGGGCTTCATGGCCGGCGTGGGCTCCAGGTTTCTGTAGGAGTGGGCAGGGCAGGGCGCTGTCAGTGGCCCAGGGTGACCATGATCTTGCCGAACCGGGTGTTGGATTCGGACGCAGGCCCGTGCTCCGAGCGGGGTTGACATTATCTTGATGCATATACAACACTACAGGTGTGAGTGCTTCCTCCGTGGACGAGATCGTTGGTGACTGTCTGGCGGTGCGTGTCCGGCTGATCGGCCGGGCTCTCACGAGCCTTTACGACGGTGCCCTCAGCGGTCATGGCGTGACCATTGCCCAGGTCAACCTTTTGGCCGCTCTGGGCAAGATCGGCCTGTGCGCGCCGTCAAAGCTCGGTGATGTGCTGCAACTGGAGAGGTCCACGATCAGTCGGAATGTGAATCTGCTGTTGAACCACGGCTGGATAGAGGTCCTGTCGTCCGACGCGAAAGGGATACGGGAGATTGCGCTTACCCGCGCGGGCCGGGCCAAGATCGAGTCTGTGATGCCCGAGTGGCGGGAGGCTCAGCGGCAGGCCGCGCAGCTTCTCGGGGTGACGGGCGTGAACGCGGTCCAGGGTATTGCGAGCAGTATGGGGTATGCGCCAGGCGTCTAGACGGACAGAGCCGGTTCAAGCGTGTTTCAACGGGCATGTGTTGCATATACATCAAGAAAGAGAAGGGTATGAAATCTTTCTTTGCGAACAAGGTGGTACTGGTCACGGGCGCTTCACGAGGAATTGGCAGAGCTGTCGCACTCGCGTTTGCCCGAGAAGGAGCGCAGTTGGTTCTCGCGGCCCGCTCGGTCGAAGCGCTTGCCCAGGTGGAGAAAGAAGTTCGCGATCTGGGTTCAGAAGTGCTGTCGGTGCCGACCGACGTGACCTCCCATGGCGCCGTGACGGCCCTGGTGGACGCCGCGATGGACCGATTCGGAAGAATCGACGTACTGGTGAACAACGCTGGGATCGGGAAGGTGGGTGGTATTGAATCGGCTGCGTTTGAAGATGATGTCCATCAAACACTGCGGGCAAGTCTTTTCGGGATGATCAACGTAACGCAACGTGTACTCCCGATACTTCGGCAACAGGGGTCGGGCACGATCGTCAATATGTCGTCCGTGATGGGGCGCAAAGCGTTTTCTCGATTCGGCTCATACGCGATCGTGATGCACGCGGTCTCTGCGTTCTCGGACAGTCTTCGCCAGGAGGTGGCCGACAGTGATATCCAGGTCTCGGTGATCCACCCGGCGCTCACCGCCACCGACCTGTTGAGGGAGGCAGAGGAAGCCGAAATGCCTCCCCCGTTCCGGCATATGACTCCGCTGTCACCAGAAGATGTCGCGCGAGCTGTGACGAAAGCCGTCCGGCGCGGGAAGCGGCGTGTCGTGTTGCCGCGAGCGGCAAATATGCTGCTGCTCGGCGAGGCTTTGTCACCTCGCATCGGCGACTTGATCGCCACCGCTCTCACGCAGCGGCCCATCGCCAGATCGCTCGGGATGAGCCGTGGGAAGACCTATCACGAAACGATCTTGAGTAACCCAAGCCGATAAAGCAACCTTGGCGAAATCCATGGACGTGGTGAGCGGCCGAAAGACCACAGTTCGATGACCTACGGAGAAACTGAGAGGTATGGAGATGGCCCACGATGACAGGCTGTTCCTGATCACGGGCGCGACCGGCAAGACCGGGAACGGTGCGATCCAACTGCTGCTGGAGCGCGGTCACCGCGTCCGGGCGATGGTGCACCGGGAGGACGAACGTTCCCGCGCGCTGGCCGAGGCCGGCGCCGAAGTCGTCGTGGCCGACTTCCATGACCTGGATGGCGTGACCGCAGCCGTACAGGGCGTTGCCGGCGCCTATTTCTGCTACCCGATCCTGCCGGGCCTGGTGGAGTCGACCGTCATCTTCGCCCAGGCGGCGACGGAGGCGGGTGTCCGGTCCGTGGTCAACATGTCGCAGATCTCCGCCCGCCGCGAGGCCGGCAGCAATGCCGCCCGGCAGCACTGGCTGTGTGAGCGCCTGCTGGACCGGACCGAGCTGGTGACCACCCACCTGCGGCCGACGTTCTTCGCCGAGTGGCTGAAGACATGGTGGGAGATGCGGGGCGGCGAAGGATTCCTCCGGCTCCCGTTCGGCGAAGGCAGGCATGCCCCGATCGCCGCGGCCGACCAGTCCCACGTGATCGCCGCGGTGCTGGCCGCTCCCGAACCACACGACCGCGCGGTCTACACCCTGCACGGCCCGGTCGAGCAGAACCACTACGACATCGCCGCCGCCATGGCCGGCTCGCTCGGCCACCCGGTGCACTACGAGCCGATCGGCATCGAGGAGTTCGCCTCGGCCATGCGCGGGCGCGGACTGCCCGAACACCTCGTCCAGCACCTCAGCAACGTCGCAGTCGACTACCAGAACGGCGTCTTCGCCGGCACTAACGACATCGTCAAGAAGGTCGGCGGGCGCGACCCGCTCTCGGTCGAGGACTTCGTTGCCCACGACCGGTCGTACTTCGACACCAGCGGCCCCTACTTCGTCCCCGCCCCCTGAAGTGGCCGTTTGCCCACGCGGCCACCACAGGACCGCGGCATCGCGGACGTGTCGGACGGCGCTGCTCGCAGGTCCCGTACCGCAGCAGGGACGGGTGGCTGCCGGCGGCGGTCACGATTCGTGCAGCGGCTGAGTTGATCGATAGGGTGCCAGGTCACGACCGCACCCCGTTCGGTCCACGGGCCGGTCAGGGCTCTGCCGCAGTTGGTGGCACCTCCACGGCTGCCGTGCTGATCTCTGTCCGCCCGGGCCCTGGGATACGGGGGCGATCCTCACGGCGGGGCAGTCGGGCCCCGGCCGACGGGTCAGGAGGAACGAGTGGCACAGATCATCGCCGAGGTCTCACGGACGTTCAACGAGTTTCTGCTCCTGCCGAACCGGACGCGGACCGACTGCTCGGCTGAGACGGTCGACTTGCGCACGCCCCTGGTGCGGCACATCGCGGGCGAGGCGTCGGCGATCGAGCTGCAGTCCCCGTTCACATCCGCGATCATGCAGGCCGTCAGCACACCCGATCTCGCGATCGCGCTCGCGCGCAACGGTGGTTTGAGCTTCCTGCACCACAATCAGCCGATCCAGGACCAGGCCGCGGCGGTCCGCCAGGTGAAAAACTTCAAGGCCGGATTCGTCACCAGCGATACCAACGTCCGTCCCGACGACAGCCTGGGCCTCCTGGTCGAGGTCATGCGCCGCACCGGTCACAGCACCGCCGCGGTCACCCACGACGGGACCGCCACCGGCCGCCTGCTCGGCCTGGTGACCTCCCGGGACTTCCATCCCCGGCGTCATGATCTGGACGGTCCGGTCAGCGGCCGGATGACCGCTGTCGCCGGCCTGGCCCATGCCGGGCCCGGCATCACGCTTTCCGAAGCCAACGCGCGGCTGTGGGACGAGCGGCTGGACTGTCTCCCGGTGCTGGATGCTGAGGGTCACTTGCAGCATCTGGTGTTCCGTTCCGACTACGCGGACAACAAGCGTTTCCCGAACCAGGTCGTGGACGCCGCCAAGCGTCTGCGGGTGGGCGCGGGTATCAACACCCACGACTATCAGGAGCGCGTCCCGGCCCTGCTGGAGGCAGGCGTGGACGCGTTGTGTTTCGATTCGTCCGACGGCTACAGCGACTGGCAGGCGCAGGCTCTGTCGTGGGTGAAGAAGCACTATCCGGAGATCCCGGTCGGTGGCGGCAACGTGGTCGACGGCGAGGCGTTCACCTTTCTCGCCGAGGCGGGAGCGGACTTCGTCAAGGTCGGCGTGGGTGGCGGCTCCATCTGCATCACCCGGGACCAGAAGGGCATCGGCCGCGGCCAGGCCAGCGCTGTGCTGGACGTCGCGGCGGCCCGGGACGCCTTTCGCGAACGCACCGGCGAGTACGTGCCGGTCTGCTCCGACGGTGGGCTGGTGCACGACTACCACGTGGCCCTGGCGCTGGCGATGGGGGCCGACTTCGTCATGATGGGGCGTTATTTCGCGCGCTTCGACCAAGCGGCCGGTGCGAAGCTGCCCACCCGTGACGGCTTCGTGAATGAGTACTGGGGTGAGGGCTCGAACCGGGCCCGCAACTGGCAGCGCTACGGCCAGGGAGGCCAGGGGCTGGTCTTCGAGGAAGGCGTGGACGGTTACGTCCCCTACGCGGGCGACCTCAACGAAGGGCTCGCCCTGACCATGGCCAAGCTCAAGACCACGATGGTCTCCTGCGGCTCCACCACCCTGCCGGAGTTCCAGTCCACGGCCCGGCTGACCCTCGTCTCGGACCAGAGCTTCCAGGAAAGCCACGCCAACATCACCCTGCGGGACACCCCGGCGACGGTCTCCTGACAAGCCGCCGAGTCCCGACGAGAGGACTACCGGTCGGAGGAGAATAGCAATGGCGGTTGTGGATTGCTTGGCTCAAGAGATGGATGGCCTGGGAAAGTGTTGGAAGAGGTCGCTGCGACCCGCTATGTCACGCCGTTGCGTGAGGGCGGGTCGCTTCCGGGGATTGTCGAGGCCGATGATCTCGGTACGTATGTCATGAAGTTCACCGGCGCGGGACAGGGCAGAAAGACCCTGGTCGCCGAGGTGATCTGCGGCGAACTCGGCCGCAGGCTCGGTCTGCGCGTCCCCGCGCTCGTGCGGATGCAGCTCGATCCGGTCATCGGACTCTCGGAGCCGGACCAGGAGGTGCAGGAGCTGCTGAAGGCGAGCGGTGGGCTGAACCTCGGTATGGACTATCTGCCGGGATCGCTCGGATTCGACCCGCTGGCCTATCAGGTGAGTTCCGAGGAGGCCGGGCGCGTCATCTGGTTCGACGCGGTCATCAACAATGTCGACCGCTCCTGGCGCAATCCCAACATGCTCGTCTGGCATGGTGACTTGTGGCTGATCGACCATGGCGCCACCATGATCTGGCACCACAACTGGCCCGGCGCCGAGGCCTCGGCGGCCAAGCCGTACAACGCCTCCGACCACGCGCTCGCGCCCTTTGGACCCGATCTCGCCTCCGCCGCGGCCGAGTTGGCGCCGCTGGTCACCGAGGAGCTGCTCACCGCGATCGCCGCCGACGTACCCGACGAGTGGCTGGTCGACGAGCCGGGCTTCGACTCCACCGACGTGCTGCGCCGCGCCTATGTGGAGCCGCTGCTGGCGCGCGCCGCCACCGTCCATGAACGGATCGTCCTCGACGCGCCCACCAAGAGCGGGCCCTCCCGGGCACCCGGCTGGCTGGCCGGCCGACTGGATCCCACGGCGCGCACCACGTGGCAGCCGGACAACGCGAAGGACAGCGGCCAGTGAGCGACAAGTCAGTGAGCGACAAGGACGTCTACGAGTACGCGCTGCTGCGCGTGGTGCCACGCGTGGAGCGCGGCGAGTGTTTCAACGCGGGAGTGCTCGTCTACTGCCGTGCCCAGTCCTATGTCGCGGCCAGAACCCATCTGGACGAGGCCAAGCTGACGGCCCTCGATCCGCGGGCCGATGTGGTGGGTGTACGGGCGGCCCTGCACGCGGTCGAGAGCGTCTGCCGCGGCGGTGATGTGGCGGGACAGGCCGCGGGCGACGACGCGGGCCGGCGGTTCCGCTGGCTGATCGCGCCGCGCTCGACGGTCGTACAGCCCGGTCCCGTACACACCGGGCTGACGGCGGATCCGAGGGCCGAGGCGGAGCGGCTGCTGGAGCTGCTGGTGCGCTGAGCGGCCGATGCCGCTGCCGGGCCCTGCCGCGCACGCACCGCCGGGCCCGGCCGTCCGGTGTGACTTCCGTTTCTCGTCGCTCGGTCGGTCCTGTGAGCCGTTGACACCGGGTGCCATGCCTTCTAGCGTCTCGAATGCTGAAGCGACTAAGCGGTTGCTCAGTGCTTGAGAGCCGCGGATCCCTAGGGCAAGGAGAACAGAGGATGTCCACCACCGAGCAGCGCGTAGCCATCGTGACCGGGGCGGCACGTGGCATCGGCGCCGCCACCGCGCTGCGGCTGGCGGCCGAGGGCCGCGCCGTCGCCGTACTCGACCTGGACGAGGCGGCCTGCAAGGACACCGTCGAGAAGATCACCACGGCGGGTGGCACGGCGCTCGCCGTCGGCTGCGACGTCTCCGACAGCGCGCAGGTGGAGGCCGCCGTCGCGCGGGTCGCCGCCGAGCTGGGCCCGCCGACGATCCTCGTCAACAACGCCGGTGTGCTCAGGGACAATCTGCTCTTCAAGATGAGCGAGTCCGACTGGGACACCGTGGTGGGCGTGCATCTCAAGGGCGCGTTCCTGATGGCCCGCGCCTGTCAGAAGTACATGGTCGACGCGGGGTTCGGCCGTATCGTCAGCCTCTCCTCCAGCTCCGCGCTGGGCAACCGCGGACAGGCCAACTACGCCGCCGTCAAGGCCGGTCTCCAGGGCTTCACCAAGACTCTGGCCAAGGAACTGGGCAAGTTCGGTGTCACTGCCAACGCCGTGGCTCCCGGCTTCATCGTCACCGAGATGACGGCCCAGACCGCCGCCCGTGTCGGGATGGGCTTCGAGGACTTCCAGGCCGCCGCCGCGAGCCAGATCCCCGTCCAGCGCGTGGGCAGGCCGGAGGATGTCGCGAACGCCATCGCCTTCTTCGCGGGCGACGACGCGGGCTTTGTCTCGGGCCAGGTCATGTATGTGGCCGGAGGGCCGCTCAACTGAGGCCGGGAGACAGGGACGTGGAGGCAGGGCATGGAGCAGGGGCATGGAGGTAGGGACATGAGCGATACGACGGAGCCGGGCCGGCAGGTGGCCGACAGCGGCAAGGTCGCGCTGATCACGGGCGCGAGCCGCGGCATCGGATACGGCGTCGCCGAGGCGTTCGTCGCGCGCGGCGACCGGGTGTGCATCACTGGCCGGGGCGAGGAGGCGCTCAAGGAGGCGGTGGAGCGGCTCGGTTCGGACCGGGTGATCGGAGTGGCGGGCAAGGCGCATGACGAGCCGCACCAGGCCGTCGCCGTGGAGCGCACCATGGAGGCGTTCGGCCGTGTCGACTTCCTGGTCAACAACGCGGGTACGAATCCGGTCTTCGGCCCGATGGCCGAGCTGGATCTCAATGTGGCCCGCAAGGTGTTCGAGACGAACGTCGTCTCGGCGCTCGGCTTCGCCCAGCTCACCTGGCGCGCCTGGCAGCGCGAGAACGGCGGCGCGATCGTCAACATCGCGTCGGTCGCCGGGATCTCGGCGTCGCCGTTCATCGGCGCGTACGGCATGAGCAAGGCCGCGATGGTCAATCTGACTCTCCAGCTCGCGCACGAGTTCGCACCGCTCGTCCGCGTCAACGCGATCGCGCCCGCCGTGGTCAAGACCCGGTTCGCGCAGGCGCTTTACGAGGGCAGGGAGGCCGAGGTGGCGGCGGCCTATCCGCTCGGCAGACTCGGTGTGCCGGAGGACATCGGAGGCGCCGCGGCATTCCTCACCTCCGACCAGTCGGACTGGATCACCGGTCAGACGCTGGTGGTCGACGGCGGGATCTTCCTCAACGCGGGCGTGGGGTGAACACCGGGCGTACAAGCGCTTGATCCAGGTGAACGAGGGAGCTTACGACCTCTCCAAAAGCCCCACCGGATCACCGTACAAATCCGGCCAACGCTGCGGTATGGTCTGCCGATCCATGGCTGAACAAGGAGCGTGAAGTGTTCAACCGGACCAGTCGGCAGGCCGCTGCGGCCCTCGCGTCCATGTCCCTGCTCACGGGATGTGGTTTGTTCTCGGACGACGAGGCGGAAGCTGCGCAGAAGATAACCGTCGGTACGACGAGTGAGCCGCCCACGCTCGATCCCGCGGCGTCCTGGGACAACGGCTGGGAGATGTTCCGCAATGTCTTCCAGACACTGGTCGCCTTTCCCACCGGCAGCTCGTATCCACAGCCCGACGCCGCACGGCACTGCGAGTTCGCCGACACGTCGAACCAGGTCTTCCGCTGTACGCTGCGCGAGGGTCTGACGTTCTCGGACGGCGACAAGCTCGACGCGGCGGCCGTCAAGCACTCCTTCGACCGGATTCTGAAGATCAATGTACAGGGCGGACCTGCCGGTCTGCTGGAGTCCCTGGAGCGGGTCGAGGCACGCGGCGACGACACCGTCGTCTTCCGGCTGAAGAAGCCGGACGCGACCTTCCCTTTCATCCTGGCCACACCCGCGATGTCCATCGTGAATCCGGCCGAGTACCCGATGGGCAAGCTGAGGCAGGACGGCAAGGTCAACGGTTCCGGACCCTACGAACTCGCCTCGTACACCGCGGGCGACCGTGCGGAGCTGACGAGGAACGAGCGGTACACGGGATTCGCCGACCGCAGGAACAACGGCGTCACGATCAAGTACTTCAAGGACTCCGGCACGCTCTTCGACGCGCTGAAGAAGCAGGACATCGACGCCATCTACCGCGGTCTCACCTCGGAGCAGGTGGTCGAACTGGAGGAGAAGAAGCCGCAGAACGAGGCTCTCCAACTGGTCGAGACGGTCGGCGCCGACATCCGCTATCTGGTGTTCAACCCCGCGGACCCGGCCGCCGGGCAGCTCGCCGTACGGCAGGCGGTCGCCCAGGTCGTGGACCGCGACGCGCTGGTCGCCAAGGTCTACCAGGGCACGGCGGAGCCGCTCTACTCGATGGTCCCCAAGGGCATCGCCGGCCACGCCACCAGCTTCTTCGACCAGTACGGCGATCCCGATGTGGACAAGGCCAGGGCCATCCTCGAAGAGCAGGGCATCGAGACTCCCGTACCGCTGACGTTCTGGTACACGACGGACCGGTACGGATCGGGTACGGCGGCGGAGTTCGGTGAGCTGAAGCTCCAGCTCGAAGCGTCGGGACTGTTCGAGATCACACTGCGCAGCAGGCCGTGGAAGCAGTTCCAGGCGGGCTACCAGAAGGGCCAGTATCCCGTCTTCGGCCGAGGCTGGTTCCCCGACTTCCCCGATCCTGACAACTTCATCGCTCCCTTCGTCGGCAAGCACAACGCGCTGAGCACGCCGTACGAGAGTCCCGAGATCACCCAGACCTTGCTGCCGCAGTCGCGCAGGATGAGCGACCGCGCGGCGGTCAACAAGCAGTTCCAGCGCGCCCAGGAGATCTTCGTGGCGGACATACGGCTTCTGCCGCTGTGGCAGGGCAAGCTGTATGTCGCCTCCACGGACGACATCGCGGGCGGTGAGCGCGCGCTCGATCCGCAGACGGTGATGCAGATGTGGGAGCTGTACCGCAAGGCGAGCTGGTAGCGGGCAGTCGGTCGGGGCGCGGTCGGCCGGTCTTCGAGGGCAGCAGCAGGGGCAGGGGCAGGGGCCGTTGTCAGTGGCCACCGGTAGGTTCAGTGGCGCACAAGTGATCGCTTACCGGAGGTTGTTGACGTGACCGACACCGACATGCTGCCCGAGTCCTGGCGTGGTGTCCTCGGCGAAGAGCTGGACAAGCCCTATGTCAAGGAGCTGGCCGACTTCGTCGAGGAGGAGCGGGCGAAGGGGCCGGTCTATCCGCCGCGCGAGGAGGTCTTCGCCGCCCTTGACGCCACGCCGTACGACAAGGTGAAGGTCCTGATCCTGGGCCAGGATCCGTACCACGGCGCGGGCCAGGGACACGGGCTGTGCTTCTCCGTCCGGCCGGGTGTCAAGACGCCTCCCTCCCTGCGGAACATCTACAAGGAGATGAAGGAGGAGCTGGGCCACCCGATCCCGGACAACGGCTATCTGATGCCGTGGGCCGAGCAGGGCGTGCTGCTGCTCAACGCGGTGCTGACGGTCCGCGAGGGCGAGGCCAACTCCCACAAGGGCAAGGGTTGGGAGAAGGTGACGGACGCGGTGATCCGCGCGGTCGCCGAGCGGCCCGACCCGGCGGTGTTCGTCCTCTGGGGCGCCTATGCGCAGAAGAAGCTGCCGCTGATCGACCAGGAGCGCCATGTGGTGGTGAAGGGCGCGCATCCCTCGCCGCTGTCGGCGAAGAAGTTCTTCGGGTCGCGCCCGTTCACACAGATCAACGAGGCGGTGGCCGCGCAGGGCCACGAGCCCATCGACTGGCGCATCCCCGACCTCGGCTGATCACGGCCGCCCTCGGCCGACCGTGGTGTGGGCCGACAGGCTCGGGTGCGCCGCCCGAGCCTGAAGGGGATTGTCCGCCACGGGAGCTAGCGTCATGTTTGTCGGATTTATCGGACAGGCATGCGGAGGCGGTAGTGAGGGAGCGGCAGGAGGCGTCGGAGGACGCGGTCATGACCAGGATCGGGCAGGCGGCCATGCTCCTCCACGGCGGCGACCGCGAGGAGGCACGGAACCGGTTCGGTGCGCTCTGGACGGAGATCGGGGAGGCGGGGGACCCACTCCATCGCTGCACGCTCGCGCACTACATGGCGGACACCCAGGACGATCCGGGCGATGAACTGGCCTGGGACCTCAGGGCGCTGACCGCCGCGGACGGGATGGAGGGACTGTACGGGGACGGGGACGGGGGCGAGGACGGGGACGGCGACGAGTCGGGAAGAGCGGACGGGGAACAGCCGACACCGACCGGGAGCGGTCCGGCCGGGAGCGGTCCGGCCGGGAGCGGTCCGGCCGTGCGGGCCTTCTATCCCGCGCTCCATCTCAATCTCGCCGTCGACTATATGAAGCTCCAGCGGCCGGACGCGGCCCGGCTCCATCTGGACCGGGCACGCGACGCGGCGGACGCGCTGGGGGAGGACGGATACGGCCATGCGGTACGGGCGGGGATCGACCGCCTGGAGCGGCGGCTCCGGGAGCGATGAGCCCCGTACCGACGGTCAATTCCGGTAGGTCCGGGCGCAGATACGGGCCTGAGGGCTGTCCGCCGGCCAGCGGCCGTAGCTCTCGCCGAGGGCACAGAGATCGGCGACGGTGGCCGGCGCCTCGACGGGCTCGGGAGAGCGCTGTCGCTCGGGCCGCTCGCGCCGGTGTTCCTTCCGTACCGGTGTGGGCGCCGGCCCGCTCCGGGGCCGCTCGGGGCCGGACGCCCGCTCGGGAGCGCCGGTCCGCTCGGAGGCGGACCGGCGGGGTTCGGGGGAGGACAGCGGGGCCGGTTCCGGGCTCCGGGTGGGGATGATCGCCTCCAGCGCCTCCTTGGCCGGAGCCTGGACGATCTGCGGTTGCGCGCCGCCCGCCCCGGGAGCCCCGCTGCTCGCTCCCGGCCGCGGTACGGATAGGGGCGCGGGGCGCCCTTCCACGGACACACATCCGGAGACGGCCGTGACCGCCAGTCCCATCAGGACCATCGCTGCGCTTCTCGTTCGGTGCACGCGCGCAACTCTGCTGGTCGGGAGGGCCGTTGGGGAGTGTAAAGGGCGCGGATTGGCCCGGACGGGTGACACGCGGTCGATCTTGGCCCGATGGTGTGTGTCAGTCGCCCGTCGCGCCGTCGATCCGCTCCCGGATGAGGTCCGCGTGGCCGTTGTGCCGGGCGTACTCCTCGATCATGTGGGTGTAGATCCAGCGGAGGTTGTACGGCTCGCCCGTGGTCCGGTGGCGTCGGCCGGCGCCCGGATGGTCGAGGGAGTGCGGAGCGGCCAGCTCACGGGCGCGGGCGATCTCGGCCTGCCAGGTGGTGTACGCCTCGTCCCAGGTGTCGTTCTCGCCGGGATGGAAGTCCCCGTCCGGATCGGCGTCGCTGTAGTAGATCGGCCCGGGCTGCTCGTCGGACAGTGTTTTGCGGAACCAGGCCCGCTCCACCTCGGCCATATGCCGTACGAGACCCAGCAGACTCAGTTCCGAGGGCGGTACGGAGGCCTCCCGGAGCTGTTCCTCGGTCAGGCCCGCGCATTTCACCGCCAGTGTCTCGCGGTGGTAGTCCAGCCAGCCTTCCAGCATCTCGCGTTCGCCCGCGACGGTGGAGGGCTCGGTGCGTTCGGTTGTCGTCATGGCGGTCATCCTCACGTACGGACCGGTGTCGTCGCGAAGGCTTATTCGCGCGGCCTCCTCATTCGCCCAGCATCCCGCGCAGCAGCTCCTCGAAGCCGCGCCGCAGCTCGTCCAGTGACGGTACGGCGTTGTGGTACGAGCCCACCGCGCAGGAGAACATCAGGCCCTCGCACCAGGCCACCAGCGAGAGCGCGTGCCGCTCGGGCTCGGGCGATCCGGCCGCCGTCATCATGGAGATCAGCGGCTCACGGAACTGCCGGCCGGCCGTGTCGTAGTAGGCGCGCAGCTCCGGCCGCCGGGTGGCCTCCAGCGCCAGTTCGTAATGGCGGACGAGCAGTTCGGGGTGGCGGGTCGGATAGCGGTGCAGGGCGAGCGCCAGCGCGTTGGTTGGTCCGCCCCCACCGCCGACGGCGTCGGGCATCTCGTCCGGGGCGAGCACCTGTGCCTCGCGCTCGGCCGGACGCCGTACCGCCACCTCCAGCAGGGCCTGCCGGGTGCGCGCGTGAGCGGAGCTTCGCGGGCATCGCCGACCGGCGCCCTCCGGAGCGCACGTATGCTTCCGGAACAGTCCATCCGTCATAACAGCCCATCGGTCATAACAGCACGTCAGGCAGAGGGAGGCCCTCGTGAAGGTCGGCATCATCGGGCTCGGCGACATCGCGCAGAAGGCGTATCTGCCGGTGCTCACCACGCTGCCCGGCATCGAGCCGCATCTCCACACCCGCACCCCGGCCACCCTGGCGAGGACCGCCGAGACCTATCGCATCCCGGCCGCCCATTGCCATCCCGATCTCGACTCGCTCCTCGCCCAGGGCCTCGACGCCGCGTTCGTCCACGCGCCGACCACCGTGCACGCCGAGATCGTCACCCGGCTGCTGGAGGCGGGCGTACCGACCTATGTCGACAAGCCGATCGCGTACGAACTCGCCGACACCGAGCGCGTGGTGGCCCTCGCCGAAGAACGCCGTGTCAGCCTCGCCGTCGGCTTCAACCGCCGCTTCGCGCCCGGCTACGCCCAGTGCCTTGAGCATCCGCGCGAGCTGATCCTGTTGCAGAAGAACCGTGTCGGTCTGCCCGAGGACCCGCGCACCTTCGTCCTGGACGACTTCATCCATGTCGCCGACACCCTGCGCTTCCTGCTCCCGGGACCCGTCGAGCACACCGACGTACGGGCCCGGATACGGAACGGGCTGCTCCACCATGTCGTACTGCAACTCTCCGGCGACGGCTTCACCGCCATCGGTGTGATGAACCGGCTCAGCGGCTCCACCGAGGAGATCCTCGAAGTGTCCGGACAGGACACCAAACGGGCCGTGCACGATCTCGCGACGGTCGTGGACCACAAGGGACAGCCGAGCGTACGGCGGCGCGGCGACTGGGTCCCGGTGGCCCGCCAGCGCGGGATCGAGCAGTGCGTACTGGCCTTCCTCGACGCCGTACGGGCCGGAAGCCTCCTCAGCGCACAGGATGCGCTGCGGACTCATGAGCTGTGCGAGCGGGTGGTACGAGCGGCATCGCAGCAGGCGGCGCAGGCCGCCTTCTGAACGAGCGCGCGCCGTCCGTGGCGCAGAGCGCGGCCAGTACGGCGAGGGCGGCATAGACCGCCCAGTCGCCGAACTCGACGTACGGAGTCGTGCCCCGGGCCAGCGGAACGTCGAACACTCCGGTGGTGCTCCGGTCCGTACCGATCCCGGCGCCCACCTGCTCGCCGTCCGGCCCGAACACCGCGCTGGTGCCCGTCAGCGTGGCATGCGCCATCGGCCGGCCGGTCTCCGCGGCCCGCAGCGCCGCCAGCGAGGCATGCTGCTCCGGCGCCCAGCTGCCCTGGAACGTGGAGGTCGAGGACTGCGCGACGAGGAGCTGCGCGCCGTCCCGGACCAGCCGTCTGCTCATATCGGGGAACGCCGACTCGAAGCAGACCAGCGGCCCGAACCGCAGTCCGCCTCTGCCCTCGCCCGGCAGGACCATCACCACCTGACGGGTGCCGCGCTCGCGGTCCTCGCCCGCCGCCCTGCCCACCGAGGTGGCCCAGCCCAGCGCGGCGCGGGCCGGTATGTACTCGCCGAAGGGCACCAGCCGCATTTTGTCGTACGTATCGCCGGTCGGGCCGTTCGGACCGACCAGGACAGCGCGCTTGAATATCCCGGCCGTCCCGGCCGTGTCCGTGCTGCGCGCGTCGACATTGACGAGTATCTCGGCGCCGACCACGCGGGAGAGCACGGCGAGCCGTGCCGCCAGATCGGGTCTGGTCGCCAGATCGGCGGAGACGCTGCTCTCTCCCCAGACCACCAGATCGAGATCCCGGCCGGCCAGGGTGCGCGTCAAGGTCTCGCCCTGCGCGAACCGGCGCTCACGGGCATCGGCGCCCTCGACCACGCCCGGCTGGACGACCGCGATCCGCGCCGTGCCGGACCGCTCGGGCTCCGGCGCCCAGGTCCACACCGAGATCACGGTGAGGGCGCACAGCACGAGGGATACGGCTCCGGTGAGGCGCGGTCGTATCCGCGGGACCGCGGCCAGCACGGTGAGCGCGGTGTTCACGGCGACCACCAGCAGACTCACCAGCCAGACACCGCCCACCGAGGCGAGCCGCAGGGCCGGCGCGACCTCCCACTGGCTGGCGCCGAGGAGGCCCCAGGGCCCGCCGAGTCCCTGCCAGGACCTGACGAGTTCGACCACCAGCCAGCCCGAGGGCACCACCGCGACGGCCGCCGCGGCGCGGCCCAGGGACGGCGCCCCGCCGAGCACGGACCGCACCAGCCATCCCCAGGGCGCCCACAGAAGCCCGAGCAGCGCGGCGAGCACCACAAGGAACACATGGAGGCTCGGCGCCAGCCAGTGATGTACGGCGATCATGAAGCCGATGCCGCCCAGCCAGCCCTCCAGGGCCGCGCGACGGCCCGTGGGAGCGGACCGTACGAGCAGCATCCACGGCACCAGCGCGATATACGCGAACCACCACAGGGACGGCTCGGGGAACGCGAGAGCGGGCAGCGAGCCCGCCACCACCGCAGCGGCGCCGCGCCACCACGGCGACGCCAGGCTCCGGCCGACCGGGCTCCGCATCCCAAGTGCCTCCTTGCCCCGCCCTTTCAGGTTGTCTTCCCCTGAGGAACAGCGCCGAAGCGGGAGGAGAGCGGGAGAAAGGGGTGGGGGAACGGGAGAAGGAGGCGGGAGGAAAGGGCGGGGCCCTTGGGCCGGTCGATGTCAGCCGAGGTCAGCCGGCACCGCCCGATGTCAGCCGATGTCAGCCGAGGTCGGCGGAGGGCGAGACGCGCCGCCACTTCTCGTGGACGGAGACTGTCCGCAGCAGCCAGCCCGTGTCGTCCCTCAGCAGCCCGAACGAGCACCGTCCGCCGCTCATCAGCTCCTCGCCCGACTCGTGCCGCCGAGGGCTGAGATAGTCCGCCCGCAGCTCGGCGAGGTCGCCCAGATATCCGTCGGAACCCTGTATACGCAGCCGTCGGTTGACAATCAGCAACTGATGCATGCTGTACGGGCGCAGCGTGCCGGCCAGCCAGTCGGCGACCTCCGCGGCCGAACCTTCGATACCGCCCGCCGCCGTGTAGTCGGCGCGGCCGTCCGGTGTGAACAGGGCCCGGTAGCCGGGCCAGTCGGCGTCGTCCACGGCCACCGCGTAATTGGTGATCACTTCATCGATGGCGAGCCGGCCCATCACGGTCGCGAGATCCACGCGCTGTGTCATCGGCTCAGTCTCCGGCAGGAAGAGCCCGGGGCCAAGTGCCGCGCACACCGGTCACCCGTCGGGCGGCTCCCTTGCTCCGGGCGGCGAAGTCTCATCGGCGGCCGAAGAAGTCGATCTCGGCGACGGCGGGACGGCGGCCCCGCCTGTCCCCGTGGACACCGTCGATCGCCAGCCGTATCCGGACGACATCGCTGCTCCGGACGTCGAACGTCTGCTGGCCCGGCTGGTCCCTGAGCGTGATACGCCGCTCGGTGAGTGTGCCGTCCGCGGCGTGCAGGGTGAGGGCCAGCGCCGCGGGCCGGGACTGGGAGAGGAACGCGTCCTCCTGGGCCGAGCGGCCGGAGAAGACGACCAGTTTCAGTATCCGGACCGGCTGCTCGAAGTCGGCTTCCAGGTACTCGCCCCGCCCGGGGCCCGCCTCGGCAGGCGCCCAGAACCGGTTCGAGTACGTGTCGAACGCGGCCTGCGCCGGATGGCCCCGCTGCGCGCTGGACGCGCGGACCTGGCTGGGATGCAGTTCCTCCGGGGTGCCGGTGCGGTCCCGGGCGAAGTCGAACGCGTCGGGGACGTACGGGCGCGCGAACCAGACCGCCGCGGCCAGGATCACCAGGGTGAGCGGGACGGCGAGGCTCGGACGCCGCCACAGACGGCGCTTGGGGCGGGTCCCGGCGACCGGCAGGGCGCGCCGTCCGCGGACGAGGATCCGGCGCCACCACGGAGGCGGTACGTCGGGCGGCGGACCGGGATCGAGAAGCAGACCGCAGCGCAGACAGAGGACACGCTCCGGCGCGTTCTCCGTACGGCAGTTGGGACAGTGGACGCAGGCGCCACGGGAGACGGGCGCAGGCTCGTGCGCGGGCTCGGCGGGTTCCTCCCCAGGGCCGGGTACGGGAGTGTCCAGCCGGTCGCCGGGCCTGCGCGGACCGGTGGCGGGCGGCGGCGGTGAGGGTGTGGCCGGCGGCGATGACGGGCTCGGTGGAGGCTCGGCAGGCGCCGGTTCCCGTGCCGGTGGTTCCGTGTCCGTCGCGCTGGAAGCGGTGGTCGGTGCCGATGGTGTGGGCGTTGCCCGTGCAGCTGTGGGCGGCGTAGGCGCGGGCACGGGCGCCGGGCGCTCGGGACTGCTCGTACCACCGGATCCGGCCCCGGTTCCAGCCCCGGCGCCGGACCCGGACGTAGCTCCCGCCCCGCTCCCCGACGGCTCCCGGTCGCCCCACTCCAGGAATGCTTCGCAGGACGCGCAGAACGCCGTGCCCGGCGCGTTGACGTGCCCGCACTCGGGGCATCTCATGGCCGCTCCCCGGACGGGCCCGGGGCTCCGGCGAGCGGCAGGATCTCCAGTTCATAGCCGATATGCGCCGGTATCTCGCCCTCGATCAGCTCCTCCAGCCCGACGCGGTCCACCGCCTCCGGCTCCGCCACCCGCAGCCGTACCGTCACCCAGGGCCGCTCCTCGCCCGGCAGCTCCGTGTTCG
>NZ_FMDK01000305.1 GCF_900091995.1 Streptomyces sp. MnatMP-M17 | reverse complement strand
GTCCTGCTCGCGCGCCGCCTGGGCCAGCGGGCCCGCCGCCGCCGCGCGCGCCGCGGCCTCGTCCGTCTCGGCCTTGATCTCGGCCTGCTTCAGATAGAACGTCCGCTGCGCGATCGCGATCTCTTCCTCGGCCTTCAGCCGCGCCTGCTCGGCCGCCCGGCGCGCCACCGCCTCCGCGATATCGGCCTCCTGCTTGGCGCGGGCGGCCTCGGGACGGCCGAGGTCCTCCAGATACGAGCCCTCGGTGGTGATGTCCTGGATCTGGAACGCGTCGAGCACCAGGCCCTGCCCGGACAGGCTCGCCTCGGCCTCCTCCGCGACCTGCCCGGCGAAGGCCGCGCGGTCCCGGATGATGTCCTCCACCGACATCCGGCCGACGATGGAGCGCAGCGCGCCGGAGAGCACCTCCTGCGTAAAGCCGACGATGCCGCCCTGCTGCTGGAGGAACCGCTGGGCCGCGGCCCGGATGGAGTCCTCGGTGCCGCCGACCTTGACGATGGCCACACCGTCGAGGTTGGCCTTCACTCCGCGCAGCGTGACGGCGCCGCGCACGGCGACCGGGATGTGCCGGCTGGACAGGTCGAGCGTGAACTTCTGCTGGACGAACGGCACGACGAAGACTCCGCCGCCGACCACGACCTTCTGGCCGCTGGTGTCCATGGACACCCGGCCGGTGGCCGGATCGGTGGACGACTTGCCGCGGCGGCCGGTGACGATGAACGCCTGGCTGGGACCGGCGACCTTGTACCGCGTGATGACGGCCAGTGCCAGCAGGGCGACGAGTACGACGACCCCCAGCACGGCGATGACGACTGGACTCATTGTGGCCTCTCCCTTGCCCCCCGAGGGACGGCAGTTCGGATCGGTGCGCGCGGAACGTTCCACGCGCTGCGCTGGTTCACGGGGGTGTTCACGGGGGTGTTCGTCGGCACGGCTGTCCCGACGGCTTTCCACGGCTGTCCGGACGGCTGTTCCGACGGCCGCGCGGACGGCCGGCCGGGACCGGTCAGCGCTGGACCGGGCGTACGGAGACGGAACTCGACGAGAGCGTCGCCTCCACCCAGATCTCGGCGCCGTACTCCACCGGTTGCTCGCTCTTGGCGGAGTACTTCACCGTCTGGCCGCCGAGCCGCAGCAGCACCTCGCCGTAGCCGGTGGCCGGAATCGCGGTGACGACCGTGCCCGCGGTGCCCACGAGATCGTCACCTCGCGGAGTCGCCGTGGTCTGGTCACGCATCAGCGCCCTGCTGAACTTCCAGGTCAGCCATCCGGCCACCACACCGGCCGCCGCCCCCGCGACGGCGGCCGGTCCCGTACCGAGATCCGTGGTGCCCTGGACGATCGCGCCGCCGAAACCGAGCATCGAGACGAACCCGGCGATCACCGGCAGCGACAGCAGCCCGTCGAAGAGGCCGTTGAGCATCCCGACGCCGCCGAAGAGCCCTTCCAGAATCCCGTCGAAGATCAACGAGAGGACGAGCAGCACGATCCCCGCGATGCCGAGACCCAGAAACAAGGTCATCGGACCCACCTCCCCACTGCCCCGGATCCCCCGCGGTCTCCCTCGGGCAGGGCGCCATGTTCCCATTCGTGGACGGCCGTGCGCATTGCCGGTTTCCGGCAGTCTTAACGCGTTCTTAATGCCGACTGCCGACGGCTGCCGTTGTCGA
The DNA here is from genome assembly GCF_900091995.1 of Streptomyces sp. MnatMP-M17. Taxonomy (GTDB): domain Bacteria; phylum Actinomycetota; class Actinomycetes; order Streptomycetales; family Streptomycetaceae; genus Streptomyces. Next base: position 1,057 of record NZ_FMDK01000305.1, on the reverse strand, counting down.
CCACCGGCCGGCTGACGGTCAGCCGACTGCCTGCCGCCGGCTTCAACTACACCCACGCCTACGGGCTCAGAATGGTTTCGTCGGCCAGTCCAGCAGCCTTGCCCCGATGACGGCCGTCTGCAAGGTGTAGCGATGCATGGGATCGGCGGGATCGGCGCCGGTGAGCTTGTGGATCCGCTCCAGCCGGTACGTCAGGGCCCGTACGCTCAGCGACAGCCGGCGCGCCGCCTCCGCCGCCACACAGCCCGCGTCGAAGTAGGTGGAGAGCGTCTCCATGAGCGGCTGGGCCCCGCCCCGGGCGGACTCCAGCGGACCGAGCGTGCTGAGGACGAGTTCGGTCATGGCGTGCCGGTCGCGGGTGAGCACCGGATAGACGAGCAGATCGGCGGCGTACAGCACGGGCACGTCCATGGCGAGCCGCGCGGCGAGATCGAGGACGTTCAGGGCCTCCTCGTAGGACTGGACCACTCCGCCCACACCGGGCTGCGGACGGCCGATGGCGACCCGGCCGCCGTCCGTGGCCGCGAACGCCTGCTTGGCGAAGTAGGTCAGTACCTCGCCCTGGTCGCCGGGCGCGATGCACACCAGCCGGCCGGCCTTGGTGGTGAGCAGCACGCTGCGGTCGCCGAACCGGCCGATCAGAGCCTGTTCCACGGCGCGCGGTACGGGCTCCTCCTCGTCGTACGGGACGGCGCCCTCGGCGACCGCGACGGCGTGCGCGTACGAGAGCCGCAGCCCGAACCGCTCGGCGCGCTCCGCCAGCCGCCCGAGATCGCTGCGCCCGTACAGCAGGTCGTCGATGAACTCCCGGCGCGCGGCGGCCTCCTGGCGTACGGCGAGCCGCTGGGCGCGTTCGTGGCCTTCGGCGAACGCGTCGACGGCCTGCTCGACGGCGGCGAGGACACTGTCGACGGTGCCGCGGCCGGAGGCGATGCCGTAGCCGGAGGCCGGGCCCGAGGTGGCGCCCGAGGTGGCGGCGGTGGCGGGCCAGTGGGCGCGGGCCTCGGCGAGATGGGCGACGACGAGGGCGCGCAGTCCGAATCCGGCCTCGGCGGCC
>NZ_FMDK01000286.1 GCF_900091995.1 Streptomyces sp. MnatMP-M17 | reverse complement strand
CTGGCGGCCGACGGCTACCGGCTGCTGTCGGGCCGGAGCGTCGGCCTTGTCACCAACCCGACCGGGATCACCCGGGACGTACGCCATGTGGTGGATGTGATGCACGGCGACGACCGGGTGGATCTGGCCGCTGTCTTCGGCCCGGAGCACGGTTTCCGGGGGACGGCCCAGGCCGGTGGCTCCGAGGGCCGCCACGACGACCCGGCCACCGGGCTGCCCGTCTATGACACGTACCTCAAGAGCGGGCAGGCTCTCGCGGACATCTTCACCGAGTCCGGAGTGGACACCGTCGTCTTCGACATCCAGGACGCGGGCGCCCGCTTCTACACCTATATCTGGACGCTCTACGACTGTATGGAGGCGGCGGCCCTCGCGGGCAAGCGCTTCGTCGTACTGGACCGGCCCAATCCGGTCACCGGGCGGGCCGCGCTCGGGCCCGTCCTCCAGCGGGAGTTCGCGACCTTCGTGGGACGTGAGCCGATCTCGCAGGCGCACGGAATGACGGTCGCCGAACTGGCGCTGCTCTTCAACGGCGAGTTCCTGGCGGAGCCGGTGGAGCTGGAGACGGTGACCATGTCGGGCTGGCGCCGCGCGGACTTCTTCGACGCGACCGGACTGCCCTGGGTGCCGCCGAGCCCCAATATGCCGACACCGGACACGGCGCTGGTGTACGCGGGCACCTGTCTGTTCGAAGGGACGAATCTGTCCGAGGGACGCGGTACGACCAGGCCGTTCGAGCTGCTCGGCGCCGAGGGCATCGACCGGACCTGGGCCGAGGCGGCCAACGCGCTGGAGCTGCCCGGAGTACGGTTCCGCGAGGCGTACTTCGCGCCGACCTTCTCCAAGTTCCAGGGCAAGACGATCGGCGGAGTGCAGCTCCATGTCCATGACCGGGCCTCGTTCGATCCGGTACGCACCGGGATCGCGCTGCTGGTGACGGCGAAGCGGTCCTGGAGCGGATTCGCCTGGCGCCCGGACAACTGGATCGACAAGCTGACCGGCTCGGCGCAGGTCCGGGCACTGATCGACGCGGGCGCCGACACGGACGAGGTGGTGGACGCCTGGCAGAGCGAGCTGGCCGCGTTCCGCGGAGTACGGCGCGGCTATCTGCTCTACCGCTGAGCACCGCGCGCCGGGCGCAGGGCCGGACCGTATGTATCCGTCACGGTCCGGCCCGGTTCCTGGATCAATCCGCCGGCATCACTCCGTCAGCGGTGCGACGGGAACTCCACCACCTGCTGGTAGGTCGGCCTGTTCTGCCAGTTGACCGTGGGATGGGTGATACCGCCCAGCGCCCGGTGGATGATCGCGTCCGTGCACCACTGGTTCCCGGCCGAGCAGCTCTCGTCGCCCGGATAGACGGTGTTGGCGGGCGCCGCCACCGCCGCCTTCAAGGTGGTGAGCAGCGTGTCCCGGCAGGCGCTCAGCCCGCCGCCGCCGCAGTAGGTGGCCGCCGTCGGGGCCTGGACCGGATCGCCGAGCACCTGCCTGAGGTCCTTGTCGACATATCCCCACCAGCCGTACTGGAACGCCGAGCCGCTGTGCGCGCCCGTCGGACCGTGGCTCGACGCCGGTGACTCGTCGATCGGGAGCGAGGCGGTGAGCGCCTGGTAGAGCCCGTCGCCGAGCGCGGGCCTGAACTGCGCCTCGACCAGCCGGGGCCACCAGGCGTCCATGATCCGTACGGCGGCGGAGTGGCCGTAGGTGTGCGAGCCGGGCGCGGTCTCCTTGCGCTGAGCGCCGGCCGCGCGCCAGGTCTCCAGCTGCTGTACGGCGGTGTTCAGCGCCGGATCGGTGACGGGCGCCGAGCGCACCACCCGGAGCAGTTCGGGCAGCACCTGCTCACCGCGCAGATCGGTCACGGCGGCCTCGGCCATCGCCCGGGTCAGGGAGGCACGGGTGACTCCGCCCTGCGCGACCAGCCTCTTGACCCGGCCGTCGAGCAGATCGCCGCGGTGCACCGCGCCGAAGCCGAAGCCGGCCGTGTCGTACTCCTTGGCCTGCCGGTTGTTCCAGGAGATGTAGTAGTCCTGGCCGGCCGACTGCGGATGCTCGGCGAAGGGCGTGTACGCGGCGGTGTTGTGCACCGGGTCGTAGCTCTGCCACTCGTACGCCTGCTCGGCCCGCACGGGCAGCGCGGGATCGACACCTGCCGCCCGCACCGGATTCATCCCGCTGTTGAAGTAGGCCGCGGTGCGGGAGTCCGCGTAGAACCAGTTGAAGGCGTAGTCGATGTTCGAGGCCGCCCGCTGGAAGGACGCGGCGTCCTTGGTGTACGAGGGATCGTTGAGCATCTGGAAGCCGATGATCGAGTCGGCCTCGTGCCGGTAGGTGGTGCGCAGCGAGGTGTACGCGACGGGCTTGCCGCCGATGGTCGCGCGATGGGTGACCATGCCGTACTCGGTGCGCCAGACCTGGAGCCGGTAGGAGCCCGCGGCGGTGGAGTCCGCGACGCTCGGCTTCCAGGAGTTCAGGCGCTCCAGCTTCTCCATCGGCGTGCAGACCGAGCGGAAGAGATAGTGAGCGGACGCCTTGGTGGGAGCCGAACCGTCGGGCTCGCACAGCTCGACGGCATAGGTGTCGGTGATGTCCTGGCCCGAGGAGGTGGCGCTCCAGGCGTAGTCCTGGCCACGGCCCATCTGGACATACATACCGACTCCGGCGAAGGAGACGCCTCGGGCGCTGATACCGGGGCCCTGGAGTTCCTGGAGCATCATGAGCTGTGGCGCGAAATAGCCGGTCTGCGGGCCGAAGACGGCCACCGGATTTCCGCTCGCGGTGTGCTCGCCGGAGACCAGCAGGGCGTTGGACATCCCGCGCTTCGCGGAGAGCGAGCCCTGTGGGATCACGCCGTTGTCGAAGATCCCTTGGGCGGGCTTCAGTCGCGCGGGAGCGCGGACCGGCGCCCTGGTGCCGGTGCCCGCCGAGCCCGTCCTGTCGTACACGAGCTGCTCGGCCTGGACGGAGCCCGCGTCGGGCAGGGCCGTGCCTCGTGGCTGTGCGGGTCTGCGCGCGTACGGGAAGGCGGTGCCGTCATGGATGGTGAGCACGGCCTCGGGATCGTCACGCTGGCGGAAGGACTCCCAGACCCGGGTGCCCTCGACGACGCCGTACTTCTGCTGTGCGGCCAGCAGCGAGAGGGCGGCCTGTACCTCGCCGCCGCCTCCGCCGCCGAACTGACCGCCGACGACGGACGCGATGGAGATCAGATCGGTGATCTTGAAGGGCTGGATCTCGCCCACGTTGGTGATCGAGTCGATCTTGCCGGTGAGAACGTACTCACCCGGGAAGTAACGCCCGTCCTTGGACTGCTGGCGATAGGCGTTGATGCCGTCGACATACGCCTGCGCGTCGGCCATGGCCAGCTCGCCGCGCTCGCCCTCGGTGGTTCTGATCCGCTCGATCTGGGCCTCGTACTCGGCTTCGGTGTACGGGGCCGAGGGCCAGAACTGCTGCTCCAGGCCCTGGTTGGCGAGCGCGCCGCCGGCGAAGGAGGTCAGCTCGCCACGGCCGATGTGCCGGAAGAGATCCATCATCCAGAGCCGGTCCTGGCCCGCGGCGTAGCCGGCGCCGAACTCGGTGCCGTAGCGGGTGGTGCCCTTGATGTGCGGTACGCCGGTGCGCTTGTCGCGCGTGATCGTGACATCCGGGCGCGGAGTGGTGACGGACTCGACCTGGTCGGCGGGAACGCCGAAGGAGGCGTCGTTGAAGAAGTCGTTGAGCTTCGCGTCGGTGAGCCCGCTCTGGCCCGCCACCAGCGCGTCGTAGCGGCCGAGTTGGTCGGAGCTGTGCGCCGGGCGGGTGCCGAAGACCTGGTGGAGGAGGATATCGGCGAGGGTGGCGTTGCCGTTCTGTCCTGGCGGCAGGATGTCGTCGCACTGGCTCTGGCAGTGGTCGGCGACGGGATCCGCGGCGAGTGCGGACGCGGAGGCGAGCGCGGGGGCGCGGGCCGGCTCGGCGGAGGCCCGCGCCTGCGGGATCAGCAGAGCCGCGCCCAGCGCGAACACCGCGGCGGTGGCGGGCAAGAGTCTTCCGGTGCGTCGTCGCATGGATGCTCCTCAGGGAGGCCGGTGCGCCGGAGGTTAGCGACGGTATGACCGCTCAGTAAGATGAACATCAGTCACCTTTTCTGGATCCCCACATCGGCCCTCCCGCGGACCGACTCCGGACCTCCTCCGGACCGCCGCTGGATCGCCTTCGCATCACCTCCGATCTAGGCTCGAAATCGACCGGGATGTCCCGGATATTGAGGCGATCCGGAATTCGATGGAGCCAAACGGGGCAGGCGTACGTCCATTCCTCAACGCCGAAGTAGCGACGGAGGTGGCATGCGATGGCCGGATTCCGGAGTCTTGCGAGACAGGTGCGCGATCCGCGGTGCGATCTGGCCTTGCGACGGTACTCACTGCGCAAGTGCCTGGAGCGGTTTGCCCCTTATGGACACCGGGCGACCTGGGATCATCTGTGCGCACGGCACAGCATCGAACCCGAGGACAGGTCACCCGATCCGGTGCGGCTGATGGCCGCGCTGGATGAACTGGAGGAGGCGCGGGCCGTCTGGCTCGCGTACGAGGGAGAGTTCGCCGAGCGGCGCAAGCGCGAGAAGCACGACGGGCTGAGGCGGCCCGGGAGCTTCGACGACTGGCACCGGCGGACCTGGGGCGGCAACGGTGTGGCCCGCTGCGACGATCCGGCGGTCCATCCGTCCGAGTCGCTGGCCGAGGTGCTGCGCCGGCTGATCTCGGGCCTGGAGTCGGAGCCCGGCACGGCCTGTCCGGTCTGTGCGGAGAACGGCATCGTCTGGCGGCCCGATCTGTCCGACGAACCGTGGTCGGGACCGGTCTGCCGAGGCTGCGGCATTGTCGTACCGCAGCCGGTCCTGACGGCCGAGGCGCTGGACCGGGCGAAGCGGATACGGCTCAAGGAACTCGCCTCGGTGGCATGAGAACCGCGGGGGCGGGCTCCGAGACGGTACGCCCCCGCTCGGTCCTCGGCCCTTCACGGCCCTGTTTCCGGCTCGGTCGGGCAGCTCGTGCCAACAGCAGCTCGTTGTCAGCGGCAGCCGGCGTCGGCATCAGTGGCGCAGACAACGGTGTCCGTGGTGTCCGGGGCAGTGGCGTCCGTGGCAGCGGCCTCACGTTCCTTGATGATCCGGCGCTCGGGCAGCAGACGCGAGCCCGCCATCCGGTCGCCGAAGACATCGTCCGGATTGGACAGGACGCAGGTCTCCAGCGAGAGACAGCCGCAGCCGATGCAGTCCGTGAGATGGTCACGGAGCCTGCCGAGCTGCTTGATGCGCTCGTCCAGCTCCGAGCGCCAGGCCCGTGAGAGCCGGGCCCAGTCGTCATGGTTCGGTGTGCGCTCCTCGGGGAGCTCGGCGAGGGCGTCCCTGATCGTGGCGAGCGGGATGCCCACACGCTGGGCGGCGCGTACGAAGGCGACACGGCGCAGCGTGTCACGGCTGTAGCGGCGTTGGTTGCCGCTCGTTCTGCGGCTGCTGATCAGTCCTTTGGACTCGTAGAAGTGGAGCGCCGACACCGCGGCGCCACTGCGCGCGGAGAGCTGTCCGACGGTCAGCTCATGGATCTTCTCGGGAATCTGTGGCACCTCTCGAAGCGTACTGTCCGCGCCTGATGTCCGCGGCCCGGTGTCCGCGTCGGAAGCACCTGGTGTCCGCGTTGACAGAAGCAACCGGGCCCAGCAAGCTGAGCAAGCGCTTGGACAGGATGAGCCGCCCGGACAGGCCGCGGAACGGGCTTCGAGAGGCAGGGAACAGGGACATGGCTGAGCCGAGGATCTTCACCTCCGCCGAGGAGCTGCGCGCCGGGGCCGGCGAGCCGCTCGGTCACAGCGACTGGCTGGAGATCGACCAGAAGCGGATCGATCTCTTCGCCGAGGCCACGGGTGACCATCAGTGGATCCATGTGGATCCGGAGCGGGCGGCGGCCGGCCCGTTCGGTACGACGATCGCGCACGGCTATCTGACGCTGTCGCTGCTGCCTCTGTTCGTACCGCAGATCGTCCGGGTCGAGAACGTCACGATGGGCATCAACTACGGGACCAACAAGGTCCGTTTCCCGTCGCCCGTGCCCGTCGGCTCACGACTGCGGGCGTCGGCCGTCATCACGGAGGCCGTGGAGGCGGGCGGCGGTGTGCAGATCACCACGCTGGTCACGGTCGAGCGCGAGGGCGGCGAGAAGCCGGCCTGTGTGGCGGAGGCCGTCTCCCGTTACTACTTCTGACCGGTCACTACTTCTTCCGACCGGTCACTGCTTCTGGACCGAAACCATACGCAGCACGAGGTCGGCGTAGAGCGCGCCGACCTCGTCGGGCGTGCGGCGGCCCGCCGCGTTGAACCAGCGCGCCACATCGATACAGAGCGACAGCACCGCGAGCGTGGTGCCCGGCACATCCGGTACGTCGAACTCTCCGTCCCGTACACCGTCGCCCAGGATGCGCCGTACGGCCGCGTCGCTGCGCCGCCGCAGTCCGACGATCTCCGTACGGTGCTCGGGCGCCAGCGCGTCCAGCTCGTACTGCACGACCCGCGCCGTGGTGTGCCGCTCCGCGTGCCAGCGGACGAAGGAGCGTACGGCCTCGGCGAGGCGCTCCGCCGCCGTGCCGCCGCCGTCGGCCGCGGCCGTCAGGATCTCCAGCGCCTTGTCGTGCCCGATCCTGCTGATCCGGTGGAGCAGCTCTTCCTTGGTCTTGTAGTGGATGTAGAGCGCCGCCGGGCTCATCCCGGCGCGGCTCGCGATATCGCGCGTGGTGGTGGCGTGGTACCCGCGCTCGGCGAATGCCTCGACGGCAGCGACCAGCAGCCTTCTGGCCGCCTCCGGCTCGACCTCACCCCACGGAGCGCTCTCGCCGTCCGCCGTCTGTTCCGCCGTACGCATCGCTCACACCTTCCACTTCCACTCGGTCTCGGCCTGCCGTTCGGCCGTCCACTCGGCAGGACGAACACCATACCCCGAGCTGAGCAAGCGCTTAGAGCCGCGCATATTGCGGTGAGGGCCGAAGCGTCGCGCGCGTACCTTCCCCGTATGACGCACTCGCACACGGACCGTCCGACGCCTCCGGCACAGACGTCCTCCTCGCAAGCCCCGGACTCCGGCTCCGCCCGCCCCTCCCCCATGGCCTGGCTGCCGCTCGCCGCCGCCGGTGTCACGGTCGTGCTCTGGGCCTCGGCCTTCGTCTCGATCCGCAGCGCGGGCGCCGCCTACTCGCCCGGAGCGCTGGCCCTCGGCCGGCTGCTCTTCGGCGCGCTCGTCCTCGGTACGGTCTGTCTCGTACGGCGCGAGGGCCTGCCGCCGCGAGCGGCCTGGCCCGGTATCGCCGTCTCGGGTGTGCTCTGGTTCGGGCTCTACATGGTGGCGCTCAACTGGGGCGAGCAGGAGGTCGACGCGGGCACCGCCGCGATGATCGTGAACATAGGCCCGGTCCTCATGGCGCTGCTGGGCGTCCGGCTGCTCGGCGAGACGCTGCCGCCGCGGCTGGTGGCGGGCATGGGGGTGTCGTTCGCGGGCGCGGTGGCCGTCGGGCTCTCGATGTCGGGCGATGGCCGTGCCTCGGTGCTCGGAGTGCTGCTGTGTCTGCTGGCGGCAGTGGCGTATGCCTCCGGTGTGGTGGCGCAGAAGCCGTCGCTGGCGCGGGCGAGCGCGCTCCAGGCGACGACCTTCGGCTGTCTGGTGGGCGCGGTGGCCTGTCTGCCGTTCGCGGGACAGCTCGTCCACGAGGCCGGGAGCGCGCCGCTGCCGGCCACGCTCAACATGGTCTATCTGGGCGTGTTCCCGACCGCGCTGGCGTTCACGACCTGGGCGTACGCACTGGCCCGTACGACGGCCGGGCGGATGGGCGCGACGACCTACGCGGTTCCGGCGCTGGTCGTGCTGATGTCCTGGCTGTTCCTGGACGAGGTCCCGGGCCTGTTCACACTCGCGGGCGGCGCGCTGTGCCTCGCCGGAGTGGCGGTGTCCCGCTCCCGACCGCGCTCCCGACCGCGCCGCCGTACCACCGCCGCGCCGCTCAAGGAGGAGAGCTGACAGGCGTGCCCAGTGCCCTCGGTGCTTCGACTGCGGTCTGTTCGACTACGGTCTACGCGTCCAGGCCCGGCAGGTTTCTCGGTGCCGGGCAGATACGGCGGCCGAAGTCGTCGAAGACGTACAGATGCGCGAGATCGACCAGCAGCGGCACCTGGGCGCCCGTACGCAGTCGCATGTCCGGGCCGGTGCGGACGACGAGATCGCTCGCCGCAATGGCCGAACGGTCCTGGCTCGGGCTGTACGCGGCGGGCCCGGCCGCCTCCTCCGGCTCGTCCAGGACCGCCGCGGGACCACCGGAATGTCCGGACGCGCGCCCGCGCAGCCGGGCCAGTACGCCCGTCTTCCGGCCGCCGTTCCTGCGCCGGCGCGGTGCGGTCCCGGTCCTGGGCCTGGGCGATTCGAGGTCGGTCACCACGGCGGGCCTGGAGCCGATGTTGAGATGCACCAGCGCCTCATGTCCCTGGTACTCCATGTGCTCCACGATGCCGCTCAGCGCCACCTCGCCCGGGCGCGCCTGGCCCGGCGCGGCGATACGGGCCGCCTCGGACCGCAGACCCACGATGATCTGCCGGCCCTGCTGGATACGGAGCAACTGGTGGTCGGAGCTGAGCGGTTGGGGCAGCGGCAGCCGCTGCCGGCCGAGGTCGATGGACATCCGCCCGTCCAACGGCGCGTACACCACGGCCTGGAGCAGATTGATCCTCGGTGTGCCGATGAACGCGGCGACGAACACGTTCGCCGGCAGCGCGTACACCTCGCGCGGCACGCTGACCTGCTGGAGCACTCCGTCGCGCATCACCGCCACCCGGTCGCCGAGCGACATCGCCTCGGCCTGATCATGTGTCACATAGACGGTGGTGACGCCCAGTTCGGCGGTGAGCTGGGCGATCTCGGCGCGCAGACGGCCGCGCAGCTTCGCGTCCAGATTGGAGAGCGGCTCGTCCATCAGAAAGGCGGAGGGCCGCCGGGAGATGGCGCGGCCCATCGCGACGCGCTGGCGCTCGCCACCGGAGAGCTGGTTCGGATAGCGGTCGAGCACGCTCTCTATACCGAGCATCCTCGCGGTGGCCTGAACCCGTTCGGCGGTGTCCACGCGCGGGTTCTCCAGCCGGAGCGGAAAGCCGATGTTCTCGCGATTGGTCATGTTCGGGTAGAGCGCGAAGTTCTGGAACACCATCGCCATCCCGCGCTCCCGCGTCGGCATCAGATTGGCGTACTCGCCGTCGAGCAGCAGATCGCCCTCGGTGATGTCCTCCAGTCCCGCGATCATGCGGAGCACGGTCGATTTGCCGCAGCCCGACGGGCCGAGCAGCACCACGAACTCACCCGGGGCGATGTCGAGCGAGAAGCGGTCCACGGCACGGGTGGACCGGCCGTAGACCTTGCTGACGCTGTGCAGAGAGATGGCGCGAGTCATGGGGTTCCGCCCGGGAGGGAGAGATGGAGCGGCTGCGACGCCTGAAGTTAGCCGACTACGCGCGGTCAGGGAATGACTCTTGCCAACCTTCGGGAGCAGAGGTACGGAACGGGCATCAGGTGCGACGCGCGGAGAACCGGTTCGGCAACCGGTTTCCGTCAAGCGGCGACCGGCGGCGCCCCGGCGTCCCTCCGTCCGGGCGCCGCAGACCGAGTCCGGCCGCCGCCAGCAGCAGCACGCCGAGCATCACGAACGGCGCGGCCGTTCCCGCGACACCCGCCACCAGACCGGCGGAGGCGGGCGCGGCGACCTGTCCGAGGCGATTGCCGGTGAGCCGGAGTGCCAGGGCGGTGGAACGGGCCTCGTCGGGAGCGGCCCGTACGACGGTCGTCATCGACAGCGGCTGGCCGACTCCCAGACAGAAGCCGAGCGCGCCGAGCATCAGGGCGAGTCCCCATACCGGTACGGGCAGGGCGATGCCCGCGCACAGCACTCCGCCGAGCGCACAGGTGACGGTGAGCAGGACCGTACGGCCGAGCAGCCGCAGCATCGGCGGCATCACCAGACGGCAGGCGATGGTGGCGGCGGCGCGCAAGCTCAGCAGCAGACCGATCGTGGCGGGCGCGATCCCGCGCTGCTCACCGATCACCGGCAGATAGGCGGTGAGGATGTCGGTCGCGGAGAGCACGGCCAGGCTGATGAAGATGCCCGCGGGCACGCCTCTGGTGCGCAGTATGCGGCGGACGGGCACCTTGGCGGGCCGCTCAGCCGCCGTGGGCCGCGCTCCCGCCCGGCCGGGAGCGGTACGGGACTCGATCCGCCAGAGCGAGGTGAAGGCGACGGCGGCGGCCACCGCAGAGGCGAGCAGGGCGAGGGCGCTCGTACGGGCCATGTCGTCGCCCTGTCCGGAGACCAGCAGCCCGGCGGCGACCGGTCCCGCGAGCTGGCCGAGGGAGGCGCCGATGGTGAAGTGGCCGAAGTTACGGTCCTGTTCGGCCGGTGCGCTGCGGCGGGCGACGATCGACTGGGCGCCGATGACGAAGCAGAGATGGCCGAGGCCCATTAGCCCGCTCCAGGCGCCCAGGGCCGCGAGCGAGCCCGCCGTACCGCTGAGGGCGCAGCCGGCCGAGATCAGGACCACTCCGGCCACCAGCAGCGGCGCGCACCGCCCCTGGTCGGTCCTGCGGCCCAGCGGTACGGCGGCGAAGAGCGGAAGCAGCGCGTAGACCGCGGTGATCACACCGATCGCGCGCTCGTCCGCGCCCATGGAGAGCGCCCGGTAGGAGACGGCCGGACGGGCCATCGACACCGCGCCCTGTGCGAAGGCGAACGCGATGACGAGACGGAGGAGCCAGCCCCGGTCGGCGGGCGGGGCGGTCGCGAAAGGGACTTCTGGAGGAGGTATGTCTGAGACGGGCACCATCAAATGATGCCGAAGAGGATTCCGGCGCCGAGCACCACCACAAGAGGGAGCCGAGCACCACCACAAGAGGGAAGAGGCGCGGCTCAGCCGTCGCCTCGGTCCAGCGTCCTGGCCAGATACGCGCGGAGCAGTTCCCGGGTCTCGGCCACGATGGCGGGATCACCGGCCGGATCCGTGCGGAAGGCGAGTTGGAGCAGCGCGTCCGTGGCCTCGACGGCGACCAGGACCGTACGGTGCAGCGCCTCGGTGGGCGCCCGGCCGAGATGGGCGGCGAGCAGTCCGGTGAGACGGCCCACGACCCGGAGGCCGGGATCGGAATCCGGATCGGCCGGGTCCGCGGACCCTGAGGCCGCGTCCGCGGCCGGGTCCCGGGCCGCCGCCCTTGTCCCGAGCGGAAGTTGGGCGCCGAAGTCGACCAGCGCGAAGCCGGGCACGGTGCGCCTCATGGCGAGATATTCGTCCAGTACGGCATCGATGGCGCCGTGCCAGTCGCGCGCGTCCAGCGGTGCCAGCCGCTCGCCGACACTCTCGGCGTAGCTGTCCAGATTGCGCCGGGCCAGGGCGTCGGCCATGGCGCGCTTGTTGCCGAAGAAGCGGTAGACGGAGCCGATGGGAACGCCCGCACGGGCGGCGACGGCCCGGGTGGAGAGCTGCTCGTAGCCCATTTCGTCGAGGAGCTCGGCGCAGGCGTCGAGGATCCGCGCGAGCCGCTCCGTACTGCGCTGCTGGACGGGCGCCCTGCGCAGTCCGTCGGCCGGCTCCATGGGCGGATTCGCGGGCTGCTCGGTGTGCTGCTTCGCATCCGTGCGGTCGTATGACGTGCGGTCGTATGACACGGAATCCATGATGCCGCGTGGCCCCGTTGACGTGCCGTGAACACAATCCTACGGTAGTACATAGGATTGCAAGGACCAGCGGGATCGCCTCAGCAGGGAGCGGACGCGGACGATGAACGGCATCGAGCGGGCACGGAAGACGGCCGAGGATCTGGTGCACTCCCCCGGCTTCGGCAATGAACACACCTCGGAGGCCGTGCCCGGCGCGCTGCCGCTCGGCCGCAACGCGCCGCAGCGGGCGCCGCTCGGTCTCTACGCGGAGCAGCTCAGCGGCAGCGCCTTCACCGAACCGCGCGCGCACAACCGGCGCTCCTGGCTCTACCGCATCCGCCCGTCGGCCGCGCATCCGCCGTTCGTCCGTATCGACAACGGCTCGGTCAGAGGCGCGCCGTTCACCGAGACCGTCCCCGATCCCAACCGGCTGCGCTGGAATCCGCTGCCGGAGCCGGCTCCCGGTACGGACTTCCTGGCCGGGCTCTGGACGCTGGGCGGCAACGGCGACGCGACGCAGCGTACGGGCATGGCGGTGCACCTCTACCACGCCAATACCGCCATGACCGACCGGGTGTTCAGCGACGCGGACGGCGAGCTGCTGATCGTCCCCGAGCGCGGCGGGCTGCTGCTCCGTACAGAACTGGGCCTGCTCGCCGCCCGTCCCGGCGAGGTGGCGCTGATCCCGCGCGGAATCCGCTTCCGCGTCGAGCTGCTGGACGAGACGGCGCGCGGCTACGTCTGCGAGAACTACGGCCGGCCGTTCGCCCTCCCCGACCTCGGCCCGATCGGCGCCAACGGTCTGGCCAACGCCCGGGACTTTCTGGCGCCGGTCGCCGCGTACGAGGACATCGAGCGGCCGACCCAGGTCGTCAACAAGTTCTGCGGCAATCTCTGGGCCGCCACCTACGACCACTCGCCGCTCGATGTCGTCGCCTGGCACGGCAGCCATGTGCCGTACATCTATGACCTGCGCCGCTTCAATGTGCTCGGCTCCATCAGCTACGACCACCCGGATCCGTCGATCTTCACCGTGCTGACCTCGCCCTCCGACACCCCGGGACTGGCCGGTGTCGACTTCGTGGTCTTCGCACCGCGCTGGCTGGTCGGCGAGGACACCTTCCGGCCGCCGTACTTCCACCGCAATGTGATGAGCGAGTACATGGGCCTGATCGAGGGCGCCTACGACGCGAAAACGGCCGGCGAGGGCGGTTTCGTACCCGGTGGCGGCTCGCTGCACAACATGATGTCGGCGCACGGGCCCGACCGGGAGACCTTCGACCGGGCGAGCGCCGCCGAGCTGCGACCGCAGAAGATCGACGACGGCCTCGCGTTCATGTTCGAGACGCGCTGGCCGGTGACAGCGACCGCGCAAGCGGCGGGAGCGGACCATCTCCAGCGGGGCTACGACCGGGTGTGGCAGGGTCTTGAGCGCCACTTCAGGCCCTGACCTCCGGGCCCTGCCGCGAGATTCACAGTTGTGGAGTAGCCGGTGACCGCCTTTGCCCCCGACTCGCTGGTCCTGAACCGCAAGCTGCCGCTCTGGTATCAGGTCTCGCAGTCGCTGCGCGCCTCGATACTGGGCCGCCGACCGCACGATCCGCTGCGGCTGCCGACCGAGGATCAGCTCGCCGCGCACTACGGAGTCAGCGTGCTGACGATGCGTCAGGCCCTCAAGGAGCTGGAGGAGGAGGGCCTGATCAGCAGGCACCGCCGGCGCGGCACTTTTATCGAGCCGGGCGCGCGGCGCGGCGCTCCGCGCCGGCTGCTCGGCTCGATCGACGCGGTCGTGGCGCAGCAGTCGGGCGAGCGTACGACGGTCCTCGGCCATGGGCCCGGTCCGGTGCCCGGTGAACTCGCCGAGTATTTCCCGGACTTGGACGAGGTGGTCACCTATCGGCGGCTGCGCAGCGACGGCGAGAGCGGTGAGCCGGTCAACTGGGCCGAGAACGCGGTCCGTCCGGAGATCGCGGCCGGTCTGGAGGTGACCGATCTGGAGCGCTGGCCGATGACCAAGGTGCTGCGCGACATCCTCGGTATCCGGATCAGCCGGATCACGGACACCGTCGAGGCCCGGCTCGCGGATCCGGCCACGGCGGAACTGCTCCGGGTGCCGCTGCTCAGCCCGATCCTGCACTACACGGGCGTGAGCCACGACGATCAGGGCCGGGTCGTGGATGTGGCCCGTATCCGTTACCGAGGTGACCGCTTCTCGTTCTCGGTGACGGTGGAGACGGACCTCATGGGCGAACCGCCGACGCGGGCGCACCAGGACGACTAGGCTGCCAGACCTTCCAGAACTGGGCCTTTCCAGGACGAACCGGCGACCGGACTGCCGTGAATCGGCGGCGGATACGATGCCGACGAGGGCGCACAGACCGACGGGAGGGACGGTCCGCATGACGGCGACGCGGTCCGGAGCGACGGGCGGCAGCCCGCTGCTGAGTGATCTCCTGCCGTGGTCGACGGCCCCGCTGCGGTTCGGCAGGGCCTGGATCCTGGCGCCGGACCAGCCGTCCCTCACCGCCCGCTGGGACCGGCTCATGGCGGCCGAGGGCGCGGAGCGCGAGACGCTGTTCGGGCCGAGCCGGGCCCGTACTCCGCACAGCGCGGTCGCCGCGCTGCCGGGCGGGGCCACCGGGACGGGCCGGTTCGTACGGGAGTCGGGACGCTGTCCGGTGCCGCGCCGGGTGCTGCACGGGCCGTTCGACGAGCAGTGGCTGATCCCGGACCACCGGCTGATCGACGCGGCACGTCCCGAGCTGTGGCGGGTCGCGGACGACCATCAGCTCTTCGCCGTGGAGCAGGGATACGTACCGCAGGCCGACGGTCCGGCGCTGCTGGTGAGCGCGCTGCTCCCGGACGGGCGGTCACCGGCCGGCCGGCCGGGACGTATCCGGCCGCTCTACCGCCGTCCCGGTGGCATCGAGCCCAATGTCACTCCCGGGCTGCTCGCCCTTCTCTCGGCCCGTTACGGCCATGACGTCACCGCCGAGGAGCTGCTGGCCTGGGCCGTGGCCGCCGCAGTGCCCTCGCC
>NZ_FMDK01000874.1 GCF_900091995.1 Streptomyces sp. MnatMP-M17 | reverse complement strand
CGGTGGCGATGGGGGTTACGTATGGGGCGGGGGCGTTGCTGGGGGCGGTGGGGGTTTAGTCCAGCCGGATGATCCGGCCGGGTGGGAAGAGGTCTTCCCCGGTGATCGGGGTGTCCTTTGTCGTAATCGTGAGCCCTTCCAGATCCGCCAGTGGACTCAGGTCGAGGGGAGCTCCGGTCTGGGCGCACGAGTAGAGGCGGAGCGAGGTGAGCGTGGGCAGGTCACGGAGCGGCCCGAGACCGCCGGGCAGTTCGCACCGGCTCAGACTGACTATTTGGAGCTTGGAGAGATGGCCGATCTGCTTCAGGTCAAGTGCATTCTGGCGCTGAAGCATCAGTTCGGTCAGCCCTCTCAGGGCCGGGATTCCGGCGAGCTGACGGATCTGCGTCGAGCCGCACAGGCTGAGTATCCTCAGGTTCGGCCAGCGCTGAATTCCTTCCAGACTCAGATAGCTCGTCGCGGGAAGGAGCCACAACATGACGAGTTGTGGGCCAATGGGGAGTTCACCCACGCTCTCCATCAGTAACGGATATCCGAAACTGACCTGACGGAGGTCCGGCATATGGCGCAAGGCATCCAACGACATGTCGTGATGCGTGTCGTACAGATTGAGTGTGGCGAGTCCGAGGCCGGACAGAGCGTCCAGCTCTCGTACCCCGGAGCAGCGGTTGAGGATCAATCGGGACAGTTTTGGCAGGGACGCGAGAGGAGACAGGTCGGTGAGCACATCGTTGTCGCCGAGCATGAGTGTGTCCGGGGCTTCCAGGGCGAGCAGAGGCGTGAGGTCGCTGTTGTTGCCAATGACCTCAATATGACGAGCCTTCGGGGTGTACCGCAACGCCCGTAGCTGCTCCGAGGTCTGTACGCGCAGGTAGGTCCGCTCCCAGTTGTGCGCAGACAAGACTTCCTCGGCATACGCCTCGCTCTCGAATGAGCCCCACGCCTGGGAGATCTGGAACGCGACCCGAGAACGTGTGTCCTCCCGGAATTGCGAAATCACCTCGAAGGCTCCGTCCCCCTCGATCAGCGCCGCCGTCCGCACCACCGCCGCCGCTGTCTTCTCATCCAGCCCCTCCGGCCCCGGCAGCAGCTCAAGCACCAGTTCCCCGGCCTTCGCCAGTGCCTCCGCTTCCTCCAGCTCGCGCGGCGGCACCAGCGCCCCCGCCCTGCCCTCCACCTCCGCCCGTACCACCGGATCCAGTTCCGGCGCGTGCTCCAGGCAGGCTGCCGCCAGCAGCACCAGCCGGTGACTGAGCCTCGGCGCGTGGTCGGCCCGACGCAGCAACTGTCGTAATAGCTTCGCCCGTTCGTCCACGCGCGCATGGCCCACCGCCATGCGCACCACGTCGTCCCATTGGTCGTCATGCGCGTT
Source organism: Streptomyces sp. MnatMP-M17 (assembly GCF_900091995.1). GTDB lineage: Bacteria > Actinomycetota > Actinomycetes > Streptomycetales > Streptomycetaceae > Streptomyces. The sequence continues at coordinate 8,270 of NZ_FMDK01000874.1, read as the reverse complement.
CTTGACCAGTACGCCGAAGTCCCGGGACTCGACCGCCGCCTTCGCGCCCAGGTAGTCCTGGAAGGTGCGGTGGACGAAGTCGACGGCGCCCGGCATCGGTTCGCGGAGGAGGCCGCTGCGGATCAGCAGATGGGCGAAGACCTGTTCCGCGTCGCCCTCCACCTGGGGCATGGCGGCCAGCCACTCGCCGACCATCTCCACGGCCTCCTCGCGCGCCGCCTCCACCTGCCCGTTGCGGATCAGCCAGTACGCCAGCCGTTGCAGCAGCGCGGTCTGCTCGTCCCGGGTCAGGTTCACGCCTTCGACGCCCAGGATCTCCCGTTCCGTGTCCCGGCGTACGAGCAGCATCTCCAGGGCCGCGTCGTACAACTCCTTCCTGGCTCGGGGCAGTTGCATCCGGCGGTCCCGGTTCAGGGCGCACAGCAGCGCGCACATCAGCGGATTTGTTGCCAGCCGCCCGAGGTCCCGGCGGGTCATCACCGCCTGGAGGAGCGACTTCTCGTAGACGTCGAGCTGGGACCGTTCCGCGTCCGACACGAATTCTTCTCGGGCCGCGCCGTGCCAGTGGCCCACGAACGACTTGATGTCCTCGCGGTCCATCGGCAGTAGTGAGTGCGCCTCGAAGCCCTGGCCCGACAGCCAGTCCTCCGGCACGGCGGACGGTCTGGTCGTCACCACATAACGGGCCTGGGGAAATGCCGTGACCAGGGACTTCAGCCACGCTTCCGTACGGGCCCTCAGCCGGGTCGGCACCTCGTCCACGCCGTCGACCAGGACCAGCGCGCGCCCTTGATCCAGCAGCTCCTCCGCCCACCCGGCCGCAGCCGAGAACGGCACGCCCGCCGCCCGCAGGAAGTCCTCCGGCATCGGCAGCGACTCCCAGGTCGTGAAGGCCCGCAGACGCAGTACGAAGGGCACACAGCGGTTCCAGTCGGCGAGTTCGGGACGGAAGCCGCGCCGGGCCGCGTTGAGCGCGAGCCACTGCACCAGCGTGCTCTTGCCCGAGCCGGCCGGGCCGCGCAGCAGTAATCGGTCCGTGGTCGTCAGCGCCTGCTCGGCGGTGACCGTCGTAGGGCCCGTGCGCGGCAGCCCTGGGTCCCCGAGGCCTCCGGGGCCTCTGCGCTCGCCGCTCACCGACAGGCTGATGTACGCCGTGTCCAGCGGCCAGTCGCGCCTCGACCGGCCCAGTGTCAGTCCGAACAGCTCCAGCCGCCCATGGGTACGGGCCACATACTCGCCGTACCGCTCCTCGAACGCGAGCGCCGCCGCGTCCCGTCGCGGTCCCACCCGCTCCCGTACGTCCTCGACCAGCTCCCGCGTCCGGCTCGCCTCCCTCCGCTGCTCGACCGCCGCACGCGCGGTGAACGACGGATGTGCGGTGAGCTGTTCCACCACATGCGCGCAGCACAGGCCGAGCAACTCCTCGTACAGGTCCTCGGCGGGCCCGGGACGCGGTGTGCGTAACTCCGCCGCCAGCCGCGCCGGATCCAGGTCCAGGGCGAACAGCCGCTCGGGCGTCAGCTCGCCCGCCGCCGCGAAGGAGGACCGTACGGCTTCGAGGGCGGCCAGGCGCTCGTTCTCCGGCAGCCGCGCATAAGCGTGTGACTGCTCCAATCGGCCCGCCAGTACCTTCGCCAGTCGGTCCGGTGACGCCGGTTTCGGCAGCGGGCGTACGGGAGAGGCCACCAGGCCCGCGCCCTGTTTCGGCAGAAGCATCGACTTGGCGATCGCGCCCAGGACCGTACCCGCGAGACGCGATACCACAACTTCCAGGCTCACTACGGCCGTTCCTCCCCGACGAACATGACGCACACGACGCACACGACGCACGCGACGACAGCGCGGGCAGACAGGATCCCATGGCGCGGCTCGCATACTTGTCGGTAACAACATCTAGCCCGGCGCCCGTGCCCGCCTCTACCGTGCTCGCATGCCGTCGAACCTGCCCGATGTGGTGCTGTGGTCGATACCCGCGTTCGTGCTGCTCACCGTGGTCGAGATGGTGAGCTGTCGGTTCCATCCCGACGAGGACGCTGCGGGCTACGCGGCCAAGGACGCCGTCACCAGCGTCACCATGGGCCTCGGCAGTCTGGTCTTCGATCTGCTCTGGAAGCTGCCGATCGTCGCGGTCTACACGGCGGTGCACGCCCTGACACCGCTCCGGGTGCCCGTGCTCTGGTGGACGATTCCGCTGATGCTGCTCGCGCAGGACTTCTTCTACTACTGGTCACACCGCGGCCATCACGTCATCCGGATCCTGTGGGCCTGTCATGTTGTCCACCACTCCAGCCGCAAGTTCAATCTGACCACGGCCCTTCGTCAGCCCTGGACCTCGCTCACGGTCTGGCCGTTCTATGTGCCGCTCGTGGCGTGCGGTGTGCATCCGGCGGCGCTCGCGTTCTGCTCGTCCGCGAATCTCGTCTACCAGTTCTGGGTGCACACCGAGCGGATCGACAAGCTGCCGCGGCCGTTCGAGTACGTGCTGAACACGCCGTCCCACCACCGGGTCCACCACGCGTCCCAAGGCGGCTATCTGGACCGGAACTTCGGCGGGATCCTGATCGTCTGGGACCGGCTGTTCGGGTCGTTCGTGCCCGAGACCGAGCGGCCCGTCTACGGGCTCACCAAGAACATCGAGACCTACAACCCGCTGCGCGTCGCCACTCATGAGTACGCGGCCCTCGCCCGGGATCTGCGGGCCGCGCGCGGCTGGCGTGACCGCGCGGGCCATGTGCTGCGCGGGCCCGGCTGGCAGCCCGTACGAGCCGTCTCCGCCTCGCCCGCGGCGAGGACGAACGCGGGCCGCCCCGGAGGACGGCCCGCGCGGTGATACTTGCTGACGCCTACTCGCCGGTGCCTACTTGCGCACCGCGTCCAGGGCGTCGACCAGACCCGCCCCGTAGAAGCCGTTGTAACGCTCGCCGCCCTCACAGACGGCGTCGATCTCGCCGTCGCCGTCGATGTCGTACGCCGTCGGGCAGGCCACATCGTCGGCCTGCACCGTCAGCAGCGCCTTGATGGCCTTCGCCGAGGCGTGCGGATGCGTTGACTTCAGCAGCGCCGCGACACCGGCGACATGCGGGGAGGCCATCGACGTACCGGCCATGTAGGCCCAGTTGCCGCCCGGTACCGGGCCGAGGATCAGACCGCTGGTCGCCGGCGGAGCCGGCGTCTGGTAGCGGGTCGAGTCGCCGCCCGGAGCGGCGATGTCGATGATGCCGAGACCGTGGTTGGAGAACGAGGACTTCAGGCCCTTGGCGCCGGTGGAGGCGACGGTGACGACGCCCGGCAGCTGGGTCGGGATGTCCAGGCACTCGGACGGGTCGATGACACGCTCACCGGGAGTGGTGTCGTTCGGGCTGGTCGGATCGGTGATCGAGTCGGACGAGAGGTCGTAGTTCTCGTTGCCCGCCGCGGCCACATTGACCGTGCCCTTGCTCTCGGCGTACCGCGTGGCGCGGGTGATCGCCTCGACCAGGGCCTTCTGGTCCGGGTCGTTCTTGCAGTTGAAGTACCACGGGTCGGTGTAGTAGCTGTTGTTCGTCACATCGACACCGTGCTCGGCGGCCCAGACGAAGCCGCAGACGACGGCCTCGGTGTAGAAGAACCCGACCGGCGTGGAGACCTTGATGCCGGCCACCTTCACACCCGGTGCGACACCGGTGATGCCCACACCGTTCTTGGCTCCGGCTATCTCGCCCGCGACATGCGTGCCGTGCGGGCTCTCCCCGGCGTTCGGACGCCAGGCGCCGTCCGCCGTGTCGGGCTTGCCGGTCACACAGTTGACCGACGCCGCGCGGTCGAAGTTGGGCGCGATGTCCGGGTGCGTGTCATCGACACCGGTGTCGATGACGGCAACAGTGACGTTCCTGCTGCCGAGGTTCTTCTCATGTGCCTTGTCCGCCTTGATGGCGGGCAGGTCCCACTGCAACGGCTCCAGCGGGTCCTGGGGAAGGGCGGTGCCGCCGCCCTTCTTCGCGTTGGCCTTCTCCGTCGCCGCCGTCGCGACGGCGACCTCCTCGGCGGTCAGCGTGCGAGGCGTACCGATGTCCGTCGTGGACTGCGCGGGCAGCGGCGCGGTGCGGGTGGCACCGGCCGACTCGACGCCCTTGACCTTGCGTACGGTCTGCGCGAAGGCCGGGTTCTGCGAGGTGACGACGATGACACCTATCTGGTCATAACTGGTGACCACAGTGCCGCCGGCCCGGTCGATCGCCTTCTTGACCGACTTGACGGTGGAGTGTCCACCGCGGGTGTTGACGACGTACGACAGCTTCGGGCCGTCCGTGGCGACCGCTTCGGTGCCGCCGCCCGCCGGTGCGGCCGTAGCCGTGGCGGCAGGCAGGAAACCGAGCGTGACGGTGAGCGCCAGACCTACGGGCAGCGCGAGTGCGCGCTGCCGTCTGGATCCCAGATGAGCCATGGGTTCTCCACATCATCCGTGAGACCGTTTCGCGCAGGCTGCGCGTGAACGGGTACATGACGAGCGAAGTTATCGCTGATCAACGCTGTTCTTCAATCGTTCCTGAATCATTTCCGGAAGAAAAAGACCGGTGTTGAACCGCTTCGCCATGCCTCCCGTGCCGTTGTCAGGGGGACGAGCAACATCCCGTCCCTGAGAGGTCCCCATGACCAACCACACCGCACCCGCGTCACGAGGAGATTCCGTGGCTACCGATGCACCGCCGCCCGAGGGCGGTACGGACACCAGCCCAGCCCCGTCCACACCGGATCCGTCCACGACGGCCCAGCCCACGACGGCGCAGTTCGTCGAGGTGCAGGAGAGCGCGGAATTCGGCGAACTGCGCCGTACCTACCGCTCCTTCGCCTTCCCGCTGACCGTCGCCTTCATCGCCTGGTACCTGCTGTACGTCCTGCTGTCCAACTACGCGGGCGGCTTCATGGGCACCAAGCTCTTCGGCAACATCAATGTCGCGCTCGTCCTCGGTCTGGCGCAGTTCGCCACCACGTTCCTCATCGCCTGGTACTACGCGCGGCACGCCGCCCGCAAGCTCGACCCGAAGGCGGATGTCATCAAGTCCCGTATGGAGGCGGACGCGTGAGCCACTCGATCCAGCTCGTCGCCCAGCAGTCACCGCTCCAGCTCGCCGCCTCGGACGCCGGCGAGCACCGGCCGCTGATCATCACACTCTTCGGGCTCTTCGTCGTCGCGACCCTGGTCATCACCGTCTGGGCCGGCCGGCAGACCAAGAACGCGTCCGACTTCTACGCGGGCGGACGGCAGTTCTCCGGTTTCCAGAACGGACTCGCCGTCTCCGGCGACTACATGTCCGCCGCGTCCTTCCTCGGGATCGCCGGCGCCATCGCCCTCTTCGGCTACGACGGCTTCCTCTACTCCATCGGATTTTTGGTCGCCTGGCTGGTGGCGCTGCTGCTCGTCGCCGAACCGCTGCGCAACTCCGGCCGCTACACCATGGGTGACGTCCTCGCGTACCGGATGCGCCAGCGCCCGGTACGTACCGCGGCGGGCACCTCCACCATCGTCGTCTCGATCTTCTACCTCCTCGCGCAGATGGCCGGCGCCGGTGTGCTGGTCTCGCTGCTGCTCGGCATCACCAGCGACGCCGGGAAGATCGCCATCGTCGCGCTGGTCGGTCTGCTGATGATCGTGTACGTGACCATCGGCGGAATGAAGGGCACCACCTGGGTGCAGATGGTCAAGGCCGTGCTTCTGATCGCGGGCACCCTGCTCATCACCTTCCTCATCCTGCTGAAGTTCAACTTCAACCTCTCCGACCTGCTGGGCACGGCGGCGAGCAACAGCGGCAAGGGAGCGTCCTTCCTTGAGCCCGGGCTCAAGTACGGTGCCACCGCGACCTCGAAGCTGGACTTCATCTCGCTCGGCATCGCGCTGGTGCTCGGTACGGCGGGACTGCCGCACATCCTCATCCGCTTCTACACCGTGCCCACCGCCAAGGCCGCCCGCAAGTCGGTGATCTGGGCCATCGGGATCATCGGCGCGTTCTATCTGATGACGATCGTGCTCGGCTTCGGCGCCGCCGCGCTGCTCAAGTCCGACGACATCATCGCCTCCAACAAGGCGGGCAACACGGCGGCTCCGCTGGCCGCCCTGGAAATCGGCGGTGGCGCCGGCTCCACCGGAGGAGCGATCCTGCTCGCCGTGATCTCGGCCGTCGCCTTCGCCACCATTCTCGCGGTGGTCGCCGGGCTGACGCTCGCGTCCTCGTCGTCCTTCGCGCACGACATCTACGCCAATGTCATCCGCAAGGGTGAGGCGACCGAGAAGGAAGAGGTCCGCGCGGCCCGCTGGGCGACCGTCGCCATCGGCATCGTCTCCATCGCGCTCGGGGCGCTCGCCCGCGATCTGAATGTGGCCGGTCTGGTCGCGCTCGCCTTCGCCGTCGCCGCCTCGGCCAATCTGCCGACCATCCTCTACAGCCTGTTCTGGAAGCGGTTCACCACTCAGGGCGCGCTGTGGTCGATCTACGGCGGACTGGCCTCGTCGGTGCTGCTGGTGCTGTTCTCACCGGTCGTCTCCGGGAAGCCCACCTCGATGTTCCCCGACGCCGACTTCCACTTCTTTCCGCTGGAGAACCCGGGTCTGATCTCCATTCCGCTGGGCTTCCTGCTCGGCTGGCTGGGCACCGTACTGTCCAAGGAGCAGCCGGACCAGGGCAAGTACGCCGAACTGGAGGTCAAGTCCCTGACGGGCACCGGGGCCCACTGAGCCGTACGGGCAAGGACTCTTCCGGGTACGAACCTCCTTCCGTGGCCGCGTCGTGGAGACCTACGACGCGGCCACGCGGCTGTCCGTCGCAAATGTCCCTCTGGCGTTGTCAGTGGTCTGACGTAGTCTCGACGGTGTCGGAACCGATCACAGGGAGGGGGCCGCAGTGCTCATAGACACGTACGGTCGTGTGGCCACCGACCTGCGCGTTTCGCTGACGGACCGGTGCAATCTGCGGTGCACGTACTGCATGCCGGAAGAAGGACTCCAGTGGCTCGGCAAGTCGGAGCTGCTCAGCGATGACGAAATCGTCCGTCTGGTCCATATCGCCGTCACCCGGCTGGGTGTCACCGAGGTCCGTTTCACCGGCGGAGAGCCGCTGATCAGACCCGGTCTCGTCGGGATCGTCGAGCGGTGCGCCGCGCTGGAGCCGCGTCCCAGGATGTCGGTGACCACCAATGGCCTCGGGCTCGCGCGTATCGCCGCCGCGCTCAGGGCCGCGGGCCTCGACCGGGTCAATGTCTCGCTCGACACGCTGCGGCCCGCGGTCTTCCGGGACCTCACCCGGCGTGACCGGCATGCGGATGTGATCAGCGGGCTGCGCGCCGCCCATGAGGCCGGGCTCAGGCCCGTCAAGATCAATGCGGTGCTGATGCCAAGCCTCAACGAGGACGAGGCGCCCGAGCTGCTCGCCTGGGCCATCGAGCACGGCTATGAGCTGCGCTTCATCGAGCAGATGCCGCTCGACGCCCAGCACGGCTGGAAGCGGGACGGCATGATCACGGCCGGTGAGATCCTGGATTCGCTGCGTACGCGCTTCCGGCTCACTCCCGAGGGCGAGACCGTCCGGGGCTCGGCGCCCGCCGAGCGCTGGATCGTGGACGGCGGACCGCACCGCGTCGGTGTGATCGCCTCCGTCACGCGCCCGTTCTGCCATGCCTGCGACCGCACGCGGCTCACCGCCGACGGACAGGTGCGCAGCTGTCTGTTCGCCCGGGAGGAGACGGATCTGCGAGGCGCGCTGCGCTCCGGCGCGCCCGACGAGGAGATCGCCACGATCTGGAAGCTGGCGATGTGGGGCAAGAAGGCCGGTTCCGGGCTGGACGATCCGTCGTTCCTCCAGCCGGACCGCCCGATGTCGGCGATCGGCGGCTGATGCCGCTGATGTCGTCGCTGATGCCTCGCCGATGTCAGTGATCGGTGGCCGACCGGCGCTCCCACTCCGTCAGCTCGACCACATCCTTGAGGAAGCCGCGCATATCGAGGAACGAGGAGAGATGCTCACGGTGCTCGTCGCACGCCAGCCAGGTCTTGCGCCGCTCGGGCGTATGCAGCTTGGGATTGTTCCAGGCCAGGACCCAGACGGCGGGCTCACGGCAGCCCTTCGCGGAGCAGATCGGCGCGGCGTCGGAAGCGGAATCGGAGGTGTCGGGGAAGCTCACCCGACAACCCTAGGGCGTGTTTCGAAAGTAGCGCCGTCCGCCCGGAGGGCGGGGCCTGGGGCGTCCGGTGCGTGCGATCGCAAGGCGGAGGATCGTCGTTGTCGATGGCCCGGCCGTAC
>NZ_FMDK01000762.1 GCF_900091995.1 Streptomyces sp. MnatMP-M17 | reverse complement strand
CTGCCGTTCGGCAGGGACGGCGCGGGAAAGGTCACCGCGATCAGCGTGTTCGACCAGGGATCGGCCGTCCCGTGCGAGTCGGCCGAGGCCGGACGGATCGCCGTCCTCCACGGGCTCGGCGGTGTCCGGATCGGAGACACGGTCGGCGACACCGGCGCCGCCGCGCGTACGGCCGACTCCCTTTCCCCGGACGGGCACTTCGCGCCGCCGTCGCTGGAGACCGTGGTCGTCCCGTGCCGCTCGGCGGACCGTGGCGCGCTGCACGCGGCGCTCGCCCAACTTGTCGAACAGGATCCGCTGATCAATCTCCGGCAGGACGAACTCCGGCAGGAGATTTCCGTATCGCTCTACGGAGAGGTGCAGAAAGAGGTCATCCAGGCGACGCTGGCGAATGACTTCGGCGTCGAGGTCACCTTCCGGGAGACGACCACCATCTGTGTGGAACGGCTCACCGGATCGGGCTCGGCCGTCGAGATCATGGGAAAGGATCCCAATCCCTTTCTCGCCACCGTCGGACTGCGCGTCGATCCGGCGCCGGTCGATTCCGGCGTGGAATTCCGGCTGGAGGTCGAACTCGGTTCCATGCCCTTCGCGTTCATGAAAGCCGTCGAGGACACCGTGCGGGAGACGCTGCTCCAGGGCATTCACGGATGGCGGATTCCTGACTGCACGGTCACCCTCACGCACTCCGGTTACGCCCCGCGGCAGAGCCATTCCCATGCCGTCTTCGACAAGAGCATGTCGAGCACCGGCGGCGATTTCCGCAATCTCACACCGCTGGTCCTGATGAGCGCGATCGAGCAGGCCGGCACCATGGTCCACGAGCCGATGCACCGCTTCCGGCTGGAACTCCCGGCGGATGTGTACGGATCGCTCCTGCCCGTACTGGCCCGGCTCCGCGCCGTACCGCGCACACCGTCCACACAGGGTGACTCGTACGTTCTGGAGGGCGAGATCCCGGCGGCCCAGGTGCATGAACTCGAACAGCGGCTGCCGACGCTGACGCGCGGCGAGGGTGTACTGGAATCCGCCTTCGACCACTACCGCCCGGTCACCGGCACGGCCCCGTCCCGGCCGCGCACGGACCACGATCCGCTCCACCGAAAGGAGTACCTGCTGCGTGTCGTACGGAGGATCACCGGAGGTTAGTCCGGCCGCTTCCCGCCCGCCCGGTCGCGTGTATCTGTAGGAATCCAACAGGGACCGCACCGAGGCGCTGTCAGGGACCGATTCTCCGCCGACGGGACCGTACCGATAGGTTTTCGGTGTACCAGACCGCTACGAAAGGCTGATCCGTTGAGCCGCTCGGTTCTCGTCACCGGAGGAAACCGGGGCATCGGCCTCGCCATCGCCCGGGTCTTCGCCGAAAACGGCGACAAGGTCGCCATCACCTACCGCTCGGGCGAGCCGCCGGCGGCGCTGCTGGAGCTGGGCTGCCTGGCGGTCCGCTGCGACATCACCGACACCGAGCAGGTGGAGCAGGCCTACAAGGAGATCGAGGAGAAGCACGGTCCCGTCGAGGTACTGGTGGCCAACGCCGGTGTCACCAAGGACCAGTTGCTGATGCGGATGTCCGAGGACGACTTCACCTCCGTCCTCGACACCAACCTCACCGGCACCTTCCGTGTCGTCAAGCGCGCCAACCGCGCGATGCTGCGGGCCAAGAAGGGCCGTGTCGTCCTGATCTCCTCGGTGGTCGGGCTGCTCGGCTCGGCGGGCCAGGCGAACTACGCCGCGTCCAAGGCCGGTCTCGTCGGCTTCGCGCGCTCCCTCGCCCGTGAACTGGGCTCGCGGAACATCACCTTCAATGTCGTCGCACCGGGCTTCGTCGACACCGACATGACCAAGGTGCTCACGGACGAGCAGCGCGCGGGCATCGTCTCGCAGGTGCCGCTCGGCCGCTACGCGCAGCCGGAGGAGATCGCCGCCACGGTGCGGTTCCTCGCCTCCGACGACGCCTCGTACATCACTGGAGCCGTCATTCCCGTTGACGGCGGATTGGGCATGGGTCACTGATCACATGAGTGGAATCCTCGCCGGCAAGCGCATCCTCGTGACAGGTGTCCTCACCGAGGGCTCCATCGCCTTCCATGCCGCCAAGGTGGCGCAGGAGGAGGGCGCCGATGTCATCCTCACCGGTTACGGCCGGCTCACCCTCGTCGAGCGCATCGCCAAGCGGCTGCCCAAGCCCGCTCCGGTCATCGAGCTGGATGTCACCGACCAGGAGCATCTGGACGGGCTCGCCGACCGGATCCGGGAGATCCAGGGCGACGCCGGTGCCGGGCTCGACGGTGTCGTGCACTCGATCGCCTTCGGCCCGCAGGGAGCGTTCAACTTCCTGGAGGGAAGCTGGGACGACGTCTCGACCGCGGTGCATGTCTCCGCGTACTCGCTGAAGTCGCTCACGACGGCCTGTCTGCCGCTGATGGAGCGCGGCGGCTCGGTGGTCGGTCTCACCTTCGACGCACAGGTCGCCTGGCCCAAGTACGACTGGATGGGTGTCGCCAAGGCGGCGCTGGAGTCCACCAACCGCTATCTCGCCCGTGATCTGGGCGCGCGGAACATCCGCTGCAATCTGGTCTCGGCCGGTCCGCTCAAGTCCATGGCCGCCAAGTCCATCCCGGGCTTCGAGGAGCTGGCGGACGTGTGGAACCACCGCGCGCCGATCGGCTGGGACCTGTCCGACCCGGAGCCGGCCGGCCGGGGCATCGTCGGTCTGCTGTCGGACTTCTTCCCGAAGACGACCGGCGAGATCGTGCATGTCGACGGCGGCGTGCACATGATGGGCGCCTGAGCCTTTCCATTCCCTCTTTCGCCGTCCCGCGTACTCCCCGTTCAGTCCCGTTCACCGCTGTTCCGGAAGCCGCGCACCGTCCAGCCGACGGTGCGCGGCTTCCGTGTGTCTGGG
>NZ_FMDK01000062.1 GCF_900091995.1 Streptomyces sp. MnatMP-M17 | reverse complement strand
TCGGGCGGGGCCGCCGGTGCCGGCGGCCGGGCCGGCGGCCGGGCAGACCGGGGAAGCGTCCGCCGAGGCCGCCCGAGCCGAATCCTTCGTGGAGGTCGAGTTGCGTGCCGAGCGCACCACCGCGGTGATACGAGTCTCCGACACCGGTCCGGGCGTGCCACCGGAGCTGCGCGAGCGCGTCTTCGCGGAGGGCTGGTCCACCAAACAGCCCGCCGCTCCCCCGCTGTCCGGCGAGCTGTCCTGGGAGCCGTCCGGTCCGCCGCGGCCGGCCTTCCGGCGAGGCAGAGGGATCGGACTCGCGCTCGTACGCCGGCTCTCCGAGCGGTACGGCGGTATGGCGCGGGTGACGGCGCGCGCGGGCGGCGGCGCGGTCTTCACCGTCGTACTGCCCGAGGCGCTCGCTCCGGACGACCTCGCGGGAGACGCTCCGCCCATCGCCGCGGACGCTCCCTCCGCCCGTCAGCTCACTCCCGCGGGAGAGTCACGATGATCGATGTGCTCGTGGTGGACGACGACTTCCATATCGCCGAGATCAACTCCGCGTATGTGGCGCAGGTGCGCGGCTTCCGTGTCATCGGCCGCGCCCATACCGCCGCGCAGGCCCTGGCCACGCTGGAGCGCACCCATGTCGATCTCGTCCTGCTCGACCACTATCTGCCGGACGAGACGGGCCTGACGCTGGTGCGCCGGATGCGCCAGCTCGGCCATCACGCCGATGTGATCATGGTGACGGCGGCCCGCGATGTGGCCACGGTGCAGGCCGCGATGCGGTACGGAGCGCTCCAGTATCTGGTCAAGCCCTTCAGCTTCGCCGGGCTGCGGGCGAGACTCGACGGCTATGCCGCCATGCGCCGCACTCTCGACGGTGTCGGCGGACGCGGCGAGGCGGGCCAGGAGCAGGTGGACCGTATCTTCAGCGCGTTCAAGATCACGGACGCCCCTCGCTCGGAACTCCCCAAGGGCCACTCCGTGGCGACCGTCGCGCTCATCCGGCGCACGCTGGGCGAGGCCGAACATCCGCTCTCCGCGCACGAGGTCGCCGAACGCACCGGTGTCAGCCGCTCCACGGCCCAGCGCTATCTCAAGTATCTGGAGCGGACCGGGCATATCAGTCTGACCTTGAAGTACGGCGACACGGGCCGCCCCGAGCACCGTTACGCGTGGGCCGCGACGAGCTGATACACGCGGTCATCCGTCGTACCGGGCCGTCGTACCGGGCCGGCTCGGAAGGCGGGCCGGCCCGGTACAGCAGGGACGTGACGGTACGACGGAGGCCCGGTGGTCAGCCGCTCTTGCGGGCGACCGCGCCGTACATGGCTATGTCACGGTCGTCGATCGGTTCCTGGTCGGGATCGGGCCGCCAGTGATGGACCTGGGTCAGTCCCGGTTCGACCATGTCGAGGCCCGCGAAGAAGGTCTCGGCCTCGGCGTGGGTGCGCAGCTGCATCGGCATACCGCGGCTGGCGTACTCGACGGCGACCCGGCCGACCTCGACCGGAGCGAAATCGGCGGTGCCGATGGTCATGGCCAGAAAGCTGCCGGCGGGCAGCGGTTCGAGCAGTCGCTGGACCAGGCCGTGGTCGTCGTCGCTGTCGAGTATGAAGTGCAGAATGCCAATGATCATCAGGCCGACGGGCTCCTTCAGATCCAGGAGTTCCTGGAACTGAGGAGAACCGATGATCGCCTCCGGGTCCCGCATATCGGCGTCGACATACGCGGTGCGGCCCTCGGGAGAGCTGGTCAGCAGCGCGCGGGCGTGGGCCAGCACGATCGGGTCGTTGTCGACATAGACGATCCGGGCGTCGGGACGTTCCTCCTGTACCACCTCGTGCACATTGGGCGAGGTCGGCAGTCCGGTGCCGATGTCCAGGAACTGTCCGATGCCCTCCTCCCGCGCCAGATAGCGGGCCGCGCGGTGCATGAACTCCCTGTTGGCGCGCATATGAACGGGCAGCGCGGGCCACCCTTCACACATCGCGTCACCGGCCTCCTGATCGACCGGATAGTTGTCCTTGCCGCCCAGGATGTAGTCGTAGACGCGCGCCGAATGCGCCTCGCCGGTGTTGAAACGGTCGTCCGGAGAGCCCTGCGGTGCCACCTTCACTCCTCCCGGGTACCGGGATCCGCGCCCTGCGGTACCCGTGTACCAGTCCCGGTCCCGTCGGCGCCCGGCCAGGCCCGGCCCCGATCAAAGCCTTGGCCCGAGTCTATGCGCTCGGTGATCTCTTACGGTATGGCCGGAACGGCACCGCGTGGGGAAAACAACACCGCGTGGGAAGGGAGTCAGCCGCCTTCGGTGCGACGGATCTGCTCCGCCATACGATCCGTGCTGAGATCGGCGTTCAGGAACTTCCCGGACCTGGGCAGGCTCAGATGGAACTCCGAGGCCGTGCTGATGTCGATGTCGCCGTCGTCCAGCCGGAAGTCCAGCGCGTGGCCGCCGCTTCCGCGCTGGGCATCGAGGAAGTGGAGATGGTATCCGGCCACCGAGATGCCCTGCTCGTAGTCGGGCGAGCGGAATCCGGCGAGCGTTCCCGCCGTCTCCGTGAAGGTGGTCTCCGACTGGCCCTCGGTGGCCTGGACCAGAGGCGGATAGGGCGGAGTCTGCTTCATGACCGTACGGGTGCGGACCGAGCCGAAGGTGCCGGTGATCCGGACGGCGTGGACAAGGTTGGCGCTGGGGATCACCTTGTCGATCAGCGCGATGACCTCGGCCCGCTCCATGGGCTTGGTGACCCGGATACTGCCTTGCGGCTCGAACCGGGTCACGACCGCGAAGGGCGTACGGTCCATGGGCTCGGCGGGCGCGGCGCTGCCGTCGGACCACAGGTGGTAGCAGATGCCGTCGAGGACGACCATCTCGCCGTCGAGCCGGTTGAACGTACCGAGGCCGAAGTCGCCATGGGTCAGCAACTCGGCGATGGTGACGTCTCCTTCGTAGACACCGTCGAGCAGGGCGCCCATCGTGGAGGACTGATAGATCTCATGGGCGGGCCCGGCCCGGTGGCGGTCCGCAGGGTCGCCGAGGCGGTGCGCGATCATCGTGCGCGCCCAGCGCCGGAACCGGTCGGTGGGAGTGTGCTGGTCGTGCTGGTCGTGCTGGCCGGACGTGGTCATAGCTGGTCGCCTTGCCGGGTCACTCGAAGACGTCGTCGTGGAGGTGGGCGGCCAGATCGGTGTTGTGGCTGTAGTCCACCGGCACATCGATGAGGGAAGGGCCGTCCTCGGCGAGCGCCCGGCGCAGTGCCGAGGTGAACTCGTCCTGGGTGGTGACGCGGTAGCCGTGCGCGCCGAAGGTCTCGGCGTACTTCACGATGTCGTAGTCGCCGAGCCGGATGCCCGAGGTCCTGCCGTACTTGAGCATCTCCTGGAAGGCGACCATGTCATAGGTGTTGTCCCGCATCAGCACATGCGTGAAGGTCAGCCCGAGCCGGGTGGCGGTCTCCAACTCCTGTGCGGAGAAGAGGAATCCGCCGTCGCCCGAGACGGAGACCACCTGGGTGCCCGGGCGCACCATGGCGGCTGCCATGGCCCAGGGCAGGGCCACACCGAGTGTCTGCTGCCCGTTGGAGAAGAGCAGATGGCGCGGCTCGAAGACACGGAAGTGGCGGGCCATGTAGATGTACACAGAGCCTATGTCGCAGGTGATGGTGGCCTCGTCGTCCAGCGCGTCACGCAGATCCAGGACGACCGCCGCCGGATTGAGTCCCTCGGCCGTGGGCAGGGCGGCGCGGGCGCGCTCGTCGACCTGCGCCAACTCCCGCTGACGGCGGGCGATGTCGGCCGCGAACGCCTCGCTCCTGACCAGTCCGGCCAGCGGCTTGACCAGCTCGGTGAGTGTCGCGGCCACCGTGCCGCGCAGTTCCAGCGCCGGCTGGTAGTGGTTGTCGACCGCCGCCGGGACCGAGTCGATATGGACGACCGTACGGTTCACATCGGTGTTCCACAGGACCGGGTCGTACTCGACCGGGTCGTATCCGACGGTGACCAGGACATCCGCCTCGGCCATGACTGCATCGCCGGGCTGGTTGCGGAAGAGGCCGACCCGGCCGACGTAATACCGTTCCAGATCCCGGGACATGACTCCCGCAGCCTGGAAGGTCTCGACCACCGGGAGCCCGGTCTCCACGACCAGCGCCCGCAGCGCGGCACAGCTCTCCGGATCCGCCGCGCGGGCCCCGGCCAGCAGGACCGGCCGCGCGGCTCCGCGGATGAGATCCGCCGCCTGCCAGATCGTCTCCACCGGAGCGGAGCCGAGTGGCGGTACGGGCAAGGGCCGGGCGATCCGGGCGGTGGTCGGAGCCGCCTGGACGTCGGACGGCAGGATCACCGCGGCCGATCCGCGCGGCTCCGTGGTGGCCGCCCGGAACGCGTTGACGACCGTCTCCGGCACATTGTCCGGATCGTTGACCTCACCGGTGAACTTGGTCACCGTCCTGAGCAGCGCGGCGGCGTCCATCGACTGATGTGTCCGCTTCAGCCTGTCCTCCCGGCCGACGGCGCCGCACAGGGCCACGACGGGATCCTGCTCGGTACTGGCGGTCAGCAGGCCGGTGGCGAGATTGGCCGTACCGGGACCGGAGGTCACAAGGACGACCCCGGGGATACCGGTCAGCCGGCCGAGCGCCGCTGCCATGAACGCTGCGTTCTGTTCATGCCGGCAGACCACCAACTGCGGGCCCATGTCGGCCAGTACGTCATAGACCGCGTCGATCTTCGCACCCGGAATCCCGAAGATACAGGGAACTCCCTGCGACTGGACCGCTTCTATCACCCGCTGCGCGCTGCGTACCGCCGGTTCTTCGCGCTTCTTGCTCATGGCGACGCCTTCTCTCCAGGCCCTGTCCCCGTTTCGTCTCCTGGCTATTTCGGCTATTTCGCGAGCGCCGCGCGTTCGATGCTGGCGGCGAACAGCGGAGTTTCCCGGTTGTTGTGGTCGCTGGAGGCCAACTGCCGCTCATGCGCCGCCTGTTCGAAGGAGACATCGTGCTCCTTGAGGAAGACGAGGAATTCCTCCGTGGGATGCGAGACCACCGAGTTGGTGTATTCGCAGCGGCCGTCGTCGACCGGCCGGGCGCTCAGATCCCAGATGACCTGCACCTTGGTCCGCCCGTAGGGCGTGAAGACATCGGAGGTGGAGACCATACGGCAGTGGTCGGCCTCGGTGATCTCACCGACATAGTGCTGGATCACCAGTCCGGTGCCGATCATTTCGACATTGATCGACATAGGACGGCCGTCGTCGGTCGTGGTGGCCCCGGCGGCGATGTGATCGGGAGGCGCACAGCGCTGAGATTCGGCGTCCGGAAGACCGAAGAGCCAGGTGGCGATATCGACTTTCCCGACCGGTGCGCGGATCGGCGCGCGTACGGTCGACTCCGACAAAATGAGATCGGAACGGACGGTCATCATCTCCATACCTCCATACCCCCATTCCTCCTTGACATGGACTGTCGGTGGCAAGGAGGTCATTCTCCGCATTCTCCGCCGCCATACGGGCCCATTCCCGTCCCACTGTATTTTGCGGGCCAACCGGCCACATCTTGAGCGCCTTGAGCCCCCGGCACCGACCACAGTCCGCGACCGGCCGGTCACGGAGCCACGGCGCCGACTCGACTCACCGGGATGCCGACTCGCCGGGTTTTCGGCTTCCTGGCTCCGGACTGCTTTCCGCCTGACCTCGCTGCCTCTACACTTGCCCCGCCGGAGCACCCGCTGACCTGGGAAAATGGCAGCCCCGGAACCGGCCGGGCCAGTGAGGAGCGCATCCCGTGTTCTACTACGTCCTCAAATATGTACTGCTGGGGCCACTGCTGCGCGTGCTCTTCCGGCCACGGATCGAAGGGCTCGAACACATTCCGGCCGAGGGCGCGGCGATCGTCGCCGGCAATCATCTCTCGTTCTCCGACCACTTCCTGATGCCGGCGATCCTCAAACGGCGTATCACTTTTCTCGCCAAGGCCGAGTACTTCACCGGTCCCGGTCTCAAGGGACGGCTGACCGCGTTCTTCTTCCGCAGCGCCGGGCAGATCCCGGTGGACCGCTCCGGCAAGGAGGCCGGGCAGGCGGCGATCCAGGAGGGACTGGGAGTGCTGGCCAAGGACGAGCTGCTGGGGATCTATCCGGAGGGCACCCGCTCGCACGACGGACGGCTCTACAAGGGCAAGGTCGGAGTCGCGGTGATGGCGATCAGGGCACAGGTGCCGGTGGTGCCGTGTGCCATGGTCGGTACGTTCGAGATCCAGCCGCCCGGCCAGGTCGTCCCCAGGATCAGAAAGGTCGCGATCCGCTTCGGTGAGCCGCTGGAGTTCTCGCGCTACGCCGGTCTGGAGAACCAGAGGGCCGCGGTGCGCGCGGTCACCGACGAGATCATGTACGCGATCCTCGGACTGTCCGGACAGGAGTACGTCGACCGCTACGCGGCCGAGGTGAAAGCCGAGCAGGCGAAGGCCGAGGCGAAGGGAAAGCTCCGGCGGCGGCCACGCTGACAGCGGATCCGCCACCGGCGAAAGCCTCTGGGCGCATGCTGCCGGGCGCCTCTAGCGTCGCCGTATGACCAAGGGAAACGCAGTGGTGATCGGCGCGGCGGGACAGATCGGCCGGGCCGCAGTACAGGCCCTCGCCGAGGACGGCTGGGAGGTGACCGCCGCCTCGCTCGGCGGCGGCAGGGACGAGCACTGGCCCGGTGAGGTACGGGCGGTACGGCTGGACCGCGAGGACGGCGCGGCGCTGGCCGCCCTGCTGGGCGACGGCGCGGATGTGGTGGTCGACCTGGTGGCCTATGGACGGGACCACGCCCGCCAGTTGACCGTACTCGCGGACCGGATCGGCTCCGCGGTCGTCATCTCCAGCGGCGCGGTGTACGAGGACGACCAGGGCCGTGGTTTCGACACCCAGGGCGAGCCGGACGGCGGTCCGCGCTATCCGGTGCCGATCCCGGAGAGCCAGCGCACGGTGGCCCCGGGCGACACGACGTACAGCACGCGAAAGGTGCTGCTGGAGCGGGAACTCCTCACCATGGGCGACGAGTTGCCGGTGACCTTGCTGCGGGCGGGCGCGATCCACGGGCCGTACTGCCGTTCACCGCGCGAGCTGTACTTCGTCAAGCGGCTGCTGGACGGCCGTACCCGGCGCGTGCTGGCGTACGGCGGCCGGAGCCGCTTCCATCCCGTCCATGTGTCCAATCTGGCCGAGCTGATCAGGCTCGCCGCGCTGAGGCCCGGCTCCCGGGTGCTCAACGCCGGTGATCCGCAGGCGCCGACGGTCGCGGAGATCGGCGCGGCGATCGACGCGGTCCTGGACCGGGAGACGGAGACCGTGCTGCTGGACGGGCCGCCGGAGGGCACCGTCGGAGACCATCCCTGGGCCGTCGAACATACCGTGGTCTACGACATGGCCGCCGCGGAGCGGGAGTTGGGCTACCGACCGGTCACCGGCTATGTCGAGTCGCTCCCGGAGACGGTCACCTGGCTGACCGGACAGCTGCGCGGGCGCGCGTGGACGGACGCGTTCCCCAAGATGGCCGCGAGCTATGGAACCGGCCTCTTCGACTACGCGGCGGAGGACGCCTGGCTGAAGCGGTACGACCAGGGCGCGAGCTAAGGGCTGTCCCGTAATCCATGGCGGGCGCGCGACGACAGCTACGGCACCTCGCCGCG
>NZ_FMDK01000862.1 GCF_900091995.1 Streptomyces sp. MnatMP-M17 | reverse complement strand
CGGGCCGAGCCCGCGCCGGGCCCCATGCACACCGGCCGCGCCCCGGTCCTGCGCCCGGTCCCGCGCCCCGTCCCGCGGGCAGCCGGGAGACGCCGATACGCTCGGCCGGGATCTTGGCCGGCTCCGGCCATCCCAACGACGCATCGTCCAGAAGTTTCCCGACTGTCCCGGAAGGCCCGCTGATGACCACGGCAAACTTGCAGGCAGACCGACTCGACCGGGCCAGGGAGGCCGCGTCCGCCGCCGGGATCGACGCCCTGCTGGTCTCGCCCGGCGCCGATCTGCGCTATCTCACCGGCTATGACGCACATCCGCTGGAGCGGCTCACCTGCCTTGTCCTGCCCGTCGACGGCGAGCCGTTCCTCGTCGTACCGGCCCTGGAGAAGCCCGCCGCCCAGGCCTCGCCCGCCGGGCGGCTCGGGATCGAGATCACCGGCTGGAACGAGACCGACGATCCGTACGCCCTGATCGCCGCGCGGCTGCCGCGCGCCCTGAACCGCGTGGCCCTCGACAATCGGATGTGGACCGAGAAGTCGCTGGCCTTCCGGGCCGCGCTGCCCGGCGCCGAACAGGTACTCGCGGGCGATGTGCTGTACGCGCTGCGGGCCCGTAAGTCCCCGGCGGAGGCAGAGGCGCTGCGGCGCGCCGGAGCAGCGATCGACCGGGTGCACGCCCGGATGCGCGAGTGGCTGCGCCCGGGCCGTACCGAGCGCGAGGTGGGCCGGGACATCGCCGACGCGATCATCGCCGAAGGACATGTCCGGGTGGACTTCGTGATCGTCGGCTCAGGACCGCACAGCGCCAGTCCGCACCATGAGCTGTCCGACCGCGTGATCGAGGCGGGCGATCCGGTGGTCGTCGACATCGGCGGCACCACCGAGGAGGGCTACTGCTCCGACTCCACCCGTGTCTACGCGCTGGGCGAGCCGCCCGAGGAGTTCCGCCGCGCGTACGAGGTGCTGCTGCGCGCCCAGCGCGCCCAGACCGACGCCGTACGGCCCGGCCTGCGCGCCCATGAACTGGACGCCATCGGCCGCGATCTGATCGCCGAGGCCGGCTACGGCGCGTACTTCATCCACCGGACCGGTCATGGCATCGGACTGGAGAGCCATGAGGAGCCCTACATCGTGGCGGGCAATCAGCTTCCGCTGGAGCCCGGGATGGCCTTCTCCGTCGAGCCGGGCATCTATCTGCCCGACCGTTACGGAGCCAGGATCGAGGACATTGTGATCTGCACCGAGAATGGCGGCGAGCGGCTCAACCGGACCGGCCGTGAACTGGTCGTGCTTTCCTGACTCCCGGCTTCCCGGGCCACGGAACAGACAGGTGGTACGGAACAGACAGGTGGTACGTGGACGCCCTCGCCGACGGCGAGGGCGTCCCTTCGTTCCTACCGCACCGGATCAGGATCAGCAGTACTGCGCCTGCTTGCCGATGGAGCGGTACATGCAGTCCGCGTTCTCCAGGAGCTGGAACACCGCGTCGCGGTTCCTGCTCGTCTCGCGGTCGATCACCTCGTCGGGCGGGTAGAAGCCGCCGCCCGAACTCGACGACGGATACATCTCGAAGGTGTACGAGAAGATCTTGTACGTGCCCCACAGCCAGTCGTCGATCGAGCCGTCCGTGATGTAGAGATCACTGGCCTGCTCGGGCGTGTAGCCGTTGCTCGCGGCCATCTTCTGGCCGACGGTCGCGAAGGCGTTGCGGTCGTCCAGCGTCATACCGGTCGTGGTGTCCGCGGTGGTGTAGCCGAAGGGCCAGAGCACGAGCTCGCTGTAGGTGTGGAAGTCGATCCCGGCCTTGATCTGCTGGACACCGCCGATGACCCGGCTGCGTACGAAGTTCGCCACGACCTTCACCTCGGGCGCGGACTCAGCGGCGCTGCCCCGGTAGGTGTCCGAGGACGGGCTGCTGGAGGAGCCGCCGCAGCAGCCCCACCGGTACGCCCAGTTGCGGTTGAGGTCCGTACCGATCGCGCTGGAGCCCGAGTTGGGCTGGCGGTTCTTGCGCCAGCTCCGGTACGAGCCGGTGGCGACGTCGTACTCACCGCCGTCCGGGTTGAGGTCCGGGACGATCCAGATCTCACGGCTGTTGACCAGGCTGGTGACCCGTGAGTCGGTGCCGTAGCCGGAGGTCAGCTCCTTGAGCAGATACAGCGCCATCTCCACGGTGAGGTGTTCACGCGCGTGCTGATGGTGGGTGAAGAGGACCTCGGGCTCGTTCTCGTCGGTGGCGACATTGTCGCTGATCTTGAGGGCGACGATGTTCCGGCCCTGGTACGAGGTGCCGATCACCCGCTGGCTCACCAGGTTGGGATACGCCGAGATGACACCGCTGATCTCGCTCGTCATCTCCGCGTAGTTGTGGTACCTGGAGTCGGCGGAGGGAAAGTCGAACGGCTCGATGACACCGTTGAGGCTGCGGTCGGGCACGGCGCCCAGCGGTGTGGGCTCGTAGCCGAGCGCGCGGAGCTTCTTCGCCTGCGCGGGATCGGCGGAGACGACCACGGTCTCGCTGTCCGACTCGTCGATCGTCACACCGGTCCTGGCGAGCGCGGTACGCGTCGCGGAGGTGGCGTGCATCTGGATCTCGTACTGCCGGATCTCCTCGTCGGCCGCCTTGGCTCTGGCGGCGGCGGACGGAGGAGTGGAATCGGCGTTGGTGGCCGTGGCGGTGACGCCAAGAGCCAGGGTCAGCAGGGCGGCCAGGGTCGCTGTCCGTCTGCGCCCGGTGCTGCCGCTTGCGCGTGTTCGGAGCCGCATGAAGTCTCCCGGGTGTGGAGTCGTGGGGGGTGCTGCTGCGACGCGCCCTGTGCGGGTTGGGTGAAGTCGGGCCGTCCGGGGTCATCCTGGGGGCATGACATGAGCCGGTCAAGAGTGCCAGAGCGGCGGACCGTACGGCCCTGCTCGCGGCGGCTCCCGCCGCCCGGTGAGCGGTACGGGGACGGGAGCACGTCGCGGCCGGGTGCCCGGCTTCGGACATTCGGTTCCGTTGGATCAGATTCCGTTGGATCAGATTCCGTGGGATCGGGTTCCGTGGGATCAGAAGCTGAAGACCGCGCCGCTTCCGCTGTCCTTGGCGCACGGATTGCCGAAGGTGTGGGCGTACGAGAAGCGCTTGCCCTCCCAGACGCCCTCCGCCGTCACGGTCACCGGATTCCACTCCTTGCTGCACACGGCGCGTGAGCCCCGGGTGGTGATGGTGTCCAACTGGGCCCGGGTGGCGCGCAGTTCCGCACAGGCGCCGGTCGCGTCCGGATGTGTGCCCGACGAGGTGGGCGCGCAGTTCAGTGTCACGGCGCGCAGCACCGTACCGGTCGTGGCGCTGTCTCCGGCGGTGATGCCGAGCACCAGGGCGGACGGCGCGTACAGACTCTCCGCGCCGATCTGTGCCGCGCTCGCCGCGCCGGTGCCGGGCAGCGTGGTGAACGCCAGTGCGGTGGCCGTGAGCGCCAGACCTCTTGCGATGGACCGCATGCAAAGACTCCTTGGGTCGAGGGTTCGGTAAAACGCAGGCAGTCTTGCCCGCCTCGACCCGGAATGCGCGACGCCACCACCAAATCTGGTCGCTCCGAGTGATGGTATGAGTGCGGTTTGTGGCGCAGTCAGGTGCCGGGCTGGTCGGGCTGGTCGGGCAGGCCGGACCGGTCGGGCCGGCGCGGTGATCCCGACGGCGGTCCGTGTCAGACCGTTCCGGGGCCCGGCCGGCCGAGATGGGCCAGCAGGGCGTCGAGCACGGCGCGCGGCTGCTCGACACCCGCGAGATGGGCGGCGTGCGGCAGTTCGACGAGCCGTGCTCCGGGGATACCGTCGGCGAGCTCATGGGCGTGCGCGGGTGGCGTGGCCCGATCGTCACGGCCGGCGAGGACCAGCGTCGGCGCGCCGATCCGGGCGAGTTCGTTCCGTAGATCGAGCGCGGCGAGCACCCCGCAGCAGACGGCGTATCCCTCGGGATCGACGGAACGGTGATCGGCGACCAGCGCCGCCACGGCCTCGGCCGCGAAGTCCGGTGTGAACCAGCGCGCGGGCGCGGTGGCGGCCAGTGGCCCGGCGCCCTCCGCGCGGATCTTCTCGGCGCGCTCCCGCCATGGCCCGGGACCGCCGAAGTGCGCCGAGGAACAGACCAGGGCGAGCGAGGTGACACGCCGAGGACGGTGGGCGGCGAGCCAGGTGCCGACCGCGCCGCCCAGCGAGATGCCCGCGTACGCGAAGGTCTCCGCGCCGAGCGAGTCGGCGAGGTCCAGCACGAGACGCCCGAGGTCGGCCATGGCTGAACCGGCCGGGAGCAGTGCGGCGGAGGAGCGGCCGTGGCCGGGCAGATCCCAGCGCACCACCCGGAACCGCTGTGCGAGGGCGGACGCCTGCGGCTCCCAGACGGCAAGCGAGGTGCCGAGCGAGGGACCGAGGATCAGCACCGGCGCGTCGGCCGGGCCCTCGGCGCGATGGTGGAGCAGCGGAGTCATGGCAGATCCTGACCGTGGTCCTGACGGGAGTCCCGGCTGGAGGCCAGGTCGCAGTCCCGGGCGGATTCCTGCCCGGAGTCGCGGCCGGAGCCCTCGCCGGAGTCCAGGCCGGTCGGGCGCCGGGCCGGGCCCCGGGCCGGGCGCGGACGGCGCCGTAGCGCGCG
>NZ_FMDK01000098.1 GCF_900091995.1 Streptomyces sp. MnatMP-M17 | reverse complement strand
CGCGGCGAGGCGCGGTGCCAGGGCACGCGAGCCCGGCAAGATCCAAACGAGAGGCCCTAGGCCCGAGGTCCTCGGCCGGTGCGTCTGAGACGATGGACGGGTGAACGAGATTCCGCACGGCACGCTTCAGGAGCAGACCTTCTACGAGCAGGTCGGCGGCGAGGAGACCTTCCGACGGCTGGTCCGCCGCTTCTACGAGGGTGTGGCGGAGGATCCGCTGCTGCGGCCGATGTACCCGGAGGAGGATCTCGGCCCGGCCGAGGAGCGCCTCACGCTCTTCCTCATGCAGTACTGGGGCGGCCCTCGCACCTACAGCGACAACCGCGGCCATCCTCGGCTGCGGATGCGTCATGCGCCGTTCACGGTCGACAGCGCCGCGCACGACGCCTGGCTGAAGCACATGCGGGTTGCGGTGGACGAGCTGGGCCTGTCCGAGGAGCACGAGCGGCAGCTCTGGAAGTACCTCACCTACGCCGCCGCCTCGATGGTCAACTCCGCGGGCTGACCGGACCGGCCCCCACGCCGGGCCGGGTCGATCGCCAGACCGGGCCGCCGGCCGATCCTCAGGCCGGAGTGACGGACAGCGCGCCGAGTCCCGCGCGCCGTACCGCTATCGAGCCGTACGGCGTACGGAGCCGGAGCCAGCTTCCCGACTCCAGCAGCGCCACCGGCTCCGGCTCCGGTGACGCCGACGCCTTCCCGGACACGGCGTGCGCGGCGGACACCGCATGCGCTGCGGGCACGGGCACCATCTCGCGGACCGGCCGCAGAAAGCCCAGCGACTGTGCCGCGTGCACGGCCCGCAGCGGAAGCTGGGTGTCGCCGAGAGTGCGGGACCAGATCTCCCGGCCGATCCGGTCCCGTTCGACCCTGGTCCTGCTGCCGGACGGCAACTGCTCGTCGCGGGAACGGAATTCGGCGACCGCGGCCGACAGCGCGCCACGCATCGCGCCCTCCCCCGGCAGTCCGGCCACCTGCCGCCAGCCACCGCGCGGCGGCAGCACTCCGGCCCACGGCGGCCCGGTGACGGCCGCGGGCACGACCGCATGACCGGTGTGTTCGTCGATCGCTTCAAGCAGTTCACCGGCGGAGACGGTGACATCCAGCTCGTACGGCGCGGCCAGCCTGGCCGTACGGATCGCCAGCACCTCGAAGGACGCCGGCCGGCCGAACACCGCGAGCGCACCGCCTCCGGCCTGGAGCCGGACGGCGGCGGCGCGGTCGTAGTGGATCAGCCGGCCGAGGAAGGCGCCGAGATCGGCCGCCTCCCGCGCATCGGCGAACTCCAGTCCCCGCGCGGAGACGGGCTGTACGGACTCGGGCTCAGGCATAGGCACGGACGCGGTCATGCCGCGATGGCATCCTTGTCGTCATCCAGATATTTCAGGAGGAAGGACTTCTCCTCCTCGGTGATCCGCCGTGGGCGCCCGGCGGCCAGGTCGTACGGCACGACGACCGTCGAGGCCCGTACGTAGACCTCCTCCGCGTCCTCGTCGTCCTTGATCTCGTACGCGATCGTCAGCGACGCCGCACTTATCTTCGTCACCCACGATTCGACGGTCACCGGCGCGTGCCGGTGGACCAGCGGCCGTTTGTAGTCGATCTCGTGCCGGGCCACGACGGAACCGCCGGCGAAGGACGGCGAGCCGTCCCCCGGCGCCAGCCGGAACATGAAGTCGATCCGGGCCTCCTCCAGATAACGGAGGAAGACCACATTGTTGACATGCCCGAAGGCGTCCATGTCCGACCAGCGCAGAGGACAGATGTAGAAGTGCCGGGCCATCTCAGCCCCGGGTGAGCTTCTTGTAGGTGGCACGGTGCGGGCGGGCGGCGTCCGCGCCGAGCCGCTCGACCTTGTTCTTCTCGTACGAGTCGAAGTTGCCCTCGAACCAGAACCACCTGGAGTCGCCCTCGTACGCCAGGATGTGCGTGGCGACGCGGTCGAGGAACCACCGGTCGTGGGAGACGACCACGGCCGCGCCCGGGAACTCCAGCAGCGCGTTCTCCAGCGAGGACAGGGTCTCGACGTCGAGGTCGTTGGTCGGCTCGTCGAGGAGCAGCAGATTGCCGCCCTGCTTGAGCGTCAGCGCCAGATTGAGCCGGTTGCGCTCACCGCCGGAGAGCACTCCGGCCGGCTTCTGCTGGTCCGGGCCCTTGAAGCCGAAGGCGGAGACATAGGCGCGCGAGGGCATCTCGACCTGGCCGACGTTGATGTAGTCCAGCTCGTCGGAGACGACCGCCCACAGCGACTTCTTCGGGTCGATGTTCGAGCGGCCCTGGTCGACATAGCTGATCTTGACGGTGTCGCCGACCTTGATGACACCGGAGTCCGGCTCCTCGATGCCCTGGATCATTTTGAACAGCGTGGTCTTGCCCGCGCCGTTCGGCCCGATCACACCGACGATGCCGTTGCGCGGGAGCGAGAACGACAGATCGTCGATCAGGACCTTCTCGCCGAACGCCTTGGAGAGATGCTCCACCTCGACCACGACACTGCCGAGCCGCGGGCCCGGCGGGATCTGGATCTCCTCGAAGTCCAGCTTCCGCATCTTGTCGGCCTCGGCGGCCATCTCCTCGTAACGGGCCAGCCTGGCCTTGGACTTGGCCTGGCGTCCCTTCGCGTTGGAGCGGACCCACTCCAGCTCTTCCTTGAGCCGCTTGGCGCGCTTGGCGTCCTTCTGGCCCTCGACCTTCAGACGCGTCTGCTTGGTCTCCAGATAGGTGGAGTAGTTGCCCTCGTACCCGATGGCCCGGCCGCGGTCCAGCTCCAGGATCCAGCCGGCGACATTGTCGAGGAAGTACCGGTCGTGGGTGACGGCGACGACGGTGCCGGGGTACTTGGCGAGATGCTGCTCCAGCCACTGGACCGACTCGGCGTCCAGATGGTTGGTGGGCTCGTCCAGCAACAGCAGATCGGGGGCTTCGAGCAGCAGCTTGCAGAGCGCGACACGGCGGCGCTCGCCACCGGAGAGATTGGTGACGGGCCAGTCGCCGGGCGGGCAGCCGAGCGCGTCCATGGCCTGTTCGAGCTGGGTGTCCAGGTCCCACGCGTTGGCGTGGTCGAGGTCCTCCTGGAGCTTGCCCATCTCCTCCATGAGCGCGTCGGAGTAGTCCGTCGCCATCGCCTCGGCCACTTCGTTGAAGCGGTTGAGCTTGCCCATGATCTCGGCGGCGCCGTCCTGGACGTTCTGGAGGACGGTCTTGGACTCGTCCAGCGGCGGCTCCTGGAGGAGCATGCCGACGGTGTAGCCCGGGGAGAGGAACGCGTCGCCGTTGGACGGCTGCTCAAGGCCGGCCATGATCTTCAGCACGGTGGACTTGCCGGCGCCGTTCGGACCCACCACACCGATCTTCGCGCCCGGCAGGAAGCTCAGCGTCACGTCATCGAGGATGACCTTGTCGCCGTGCGCCTTACGCGTCTTGCGCATCGTGTAGATGTACTCAGCCAAGAGAAACCGTCCGGCAATCGAGAAGGGCCAATGTGCGGCTCCGCCGCATGAGGCAGATACACCCCATCTTGCCTGACGTCCATCCCCTGATGGAAACCAGTACCGCTCCCCGGACCCGCCGCGCGCCATGGCACCGCCGGTACGGGCGTGGCCCCCGGCGCGCTGTCGCGTACCGGGGGCCACTGTGTGCGCCGTATCACTCAGCGCCAAGGTGTACTCACGCTCGGGTCACTCCAGGGAGGAGTGGATCACTCCTCGGAGGCCGAGGCCTTCTTCTTGCGGAGGAGGAACACGGCCGCGCCGCCCAGGACGACCAGCGCTATCGCGATGCCCGCGATGATCGGCGTGGCGCTGGAGGAGCCGGTCTCCGCCAGATCGCCCGTGCCGCTCATGGCGCCCAGGCCGCCCGCCACGGCGCCGCCGGCCGAGGCCGCGCTCGGCTGCGAGGAGGGCTGCTCGGTCACCGGAGCGGGAGTGCCGGTGGTCTCGCAGTCCAGGACGCCCTTGAAGTTCTGGGTGAATCCGGCGGGCCCGGTGATGGTGAAGTCGTACGCCTCGTCCTCGCCGACCGGCACGGTGACGGTCTCGGTGGCACCCGGCGCCACGGTGTGCTCGGAGCCGTTCAGCTCGAAGGTGAACGGCGCGTCGCCCGTGTTGGCTGCGGTGACATCGACACCGCCCTCCGCGCAGTTCTTCTCCGCCGTGACCGCCGGGATCGCGCCGCGCTCGGCCCAGGTCGCCGTCGCCGTCGCGGAGACGGTGGACTCACTGGATCCGGCCAGGATCTGCGTCTGGCTCTTGGTCACACCGGCGAAGGCGCGGCCGACCGGCACGGAGGTGGTGGCCTGCACACCGAGCGAGGCCGTGCCGTCGACGGCGTCGGAGGGCACGTCGAAGTAAAGCTCCGTGCCGTTGACGGCGGTGGTGACCGGTGTGCCCTCCTTGTCGGTGATCTCGACGCCGGTGGCGGCGGCATCGGCGGGCGGCGCCACCGCGACACCGTCGGCGTCGGTCCGGACGGTGACGGGACCGATCTTCTCGCCGGCCTTGCCGGAGACCGCGCCGGGCTCCAGAGTCAGCGAGGCCTTGGGCTCCGCGCTGTCCTGGGCGCTCTTCTCCAGCCAGTCGGCGAGCTTCTCGGCCTCGGCGTCACTGGCGTCGACATCGGCGCCGTCCGAGTAGCGCCAGATCGCGACCTGGGTGCCGGCCGCGGCGGCCTTCTCGGTGAGCGGTCCGGTGCCTGCGGCCTCGGCCAGCGCCGAGAGGTCGTCGATCTGCGGATAGGAGTGGTCCAGTATCCAGCGGATCTTGCCGGCGTTCTTGTTGGCGCCGAGCGAGGTCTGGTCCCAGGGCGTCTCCAGATACTTCGCCTGCTCCTGCGTCGGGTTGTGGATGTCGATGCAGTACGTCTTGAGCTTGCCGCCGCCGTCGACGGTCATTTCGAACAGTCCGGCGGGAAGCTGCTGGTCCTTGCCGTTCGCATGGAGGACGGCACCGTCGTAGGTCTTCAGACCGTCGAGCGTGGCGGCGGCGCCGCCCGGGTGCTGGGAGGTGTCATCGGCGACGGCCGCGCCGGCACCGGCCAGCGAGCCCATCGCGACCAGACCCGATACGAGAACCGCGGCGGCGAGACGAGCGGCGCCTCGCCTCCGTACGGATGACGCAGATATCGCAGAAAACACAGAATTCCCCTTCGGGCGAGGTCCTGTCGCGTATGAACGCGTGGGGGGATGCCTCGCCGGCAGACTCAAGTGCCCGTGAGTACTCGCGAATCCTATGGACGGGAAGAACCGCGAATGCCCGCCCGCGCACCCAGACAACCGTTCCGAATCGGAATCGTTATCGACACTCCGAAGCAACCATGGAATACGGCTGGGTATATCGACAAATCTCCACAACTGCCTCTCAGGCAACAGGGACCGCCACGGCAATGGCATCACGCTCCGAAACCGCCGCCGCCAGAGGCTCAGAACCGGGCGGCCCGGGTGGACCGGGCGGCCCGGGTGGACTGGACGGCCCGGGCGGACCAGGCGGCGCGCCCGGCTCCTGCTCGCGGCTCCGGCCTCGGTCCTCGTCCTGGCTCTGCGCCATCCCGCCATGACGCTCCGTCAGAGGCGGAACGGCCCTGCCCGCGCGTCTGAACGCGGAGGTCCCGCGCGTCAGATCGTGGCCGACCGCCACCGCCTCGATATCCACGGAGACTCTGCGCTGTCCGTCCCGCTCGTCCTCGCGCACCCGCAGCCGGCCGTGCACCACGAGCGGCTCACCGACGGACACCGAGGCCGCCAGATTCGCTCCCAGGGACCGCCACGCCCACACCGTGTAGAAGCTCGTCGGCCCGTCCGCCCAGCCGTTCTTCTGCCGGTCCCAGCGGCGCACGCTCACCGCGAATCTGAAGCGTGCCACTCCGCCCGTGGGCGACTCCCGGAATTCCACGCTTGTAGCGACATTCCCCACCACCGTCACCACTGTGTCGTTCATAACGGCCCTCCCGTCCGGCTGCATTGACTGATTCCATGCTGGACCGGACGGAAAGAATGTGCCGACGCCTGTGGATTACCGATCAGTTGTGGAAAACCTCGTCACCCGCCGCCGCCCGCTTCACCCGCCACCCGTCACCCGTCATCCGCCGCCCGCCGCTCGCCGCTCGCCTCACCCGCCTCGCCTCAGCGGCCTGCCCGGGACACCGCCACGTACTGGTCCCGCACCTCCCGGTACCGCATCAGCTCCGCCGCGATCGGATCGAGCACCCGCGCCCGGCCGCATCCCGCCGCCGCCTCGCGCAGCTTGCGCTCGGCGTCCTGCCCGTACCGTCTCGCCGGTCCGCGTGCCGCCGCGGCACAGGCCCACTCCACCAGCGGGCCGCCGATGATCCCGGCCAGCATCACCAGCACGGGCGGAATCAGCCCGGGCTCCAGTACGCCGATGATCTGTCCCACCAGCCAGAGCGCGCCGAAGATCTGAAGCAGCGTCATGGTCGCCTGCACCAGTACGGCGGCGGGGCG
>NZ_FMDK01000351.1 GCF_900091995.1 Streptomyces sp. MnatMP-M17 | reverse complement strand
TCACCTTCTCCCGCTCCCTCCCCCGCCCGCCCACCCCCAACAGATAAGCGCGCCGCCCGACACATCCGCTACCCTGTCAGTGGCCGCCCAGGTTCCGCCGCACCAGCCGTCCAGAACCTCTCCGACCACCGGGTTTGTCAAGCCGGGTCAAGACCCACCCACTGGGTCCGCGACAAGGCTTCCCACAAACCCCTGCCTTCGTAGCTCAGGGGATAGAGCACCGCTCTCCTAAAGCGGGTGTCGCAGGTTCGAATCCTGCCGGGGGCACAACGCGTTAAGCAGCTGACCTGGGGTTTCTCCCCCAGGGAGGCGCTCTGTTCGGCCTCGGACGTCTCGTCCGGGGCCGTTTGCGTCTCGTACACCTCCCGGCCGTCGACCACGAGTTGCTTGGCGACGGTGATGAGCCCGGCCTCCGCGACGTGGTCGAGGAGGAGGCCGGTGTGCTCCGGCGTCCAGACCATCACCGACGACGGCTTCTCGCCGGTGCGCTTCAGTAGCGGTGACCGGGCCAGTGTGGGTCCTCATATCGGTCGGTTCCGGTGACGCCAAGGAGTCGTATCCGGTGAAGGAGGTCTTCCGTTGCGCCGTGGGCACGGAGCCGGACAGGCGCGTAGCGGACAAGCCAGGCAGTCAGTTCGGCGCGCATGTCTTCCTCGTTCTCCCAAGCACTCCAGGGAAGTTGGTCACCGAGCAGTTCGTACTCCCAGTGTTCTGCGGCCTTGGCCAGGTGTCCGTCGGCCACAGGGCCACTCAGCGCTGCCCAGGCGTCGAGCCACGGGCTCAGCGTGCCCGTTGCCTCGGCAGTCAGGACGAGGAGGTCATGCGCAGGCACGGTGGGATCCGGATGGGTGAGCGTGTACGCCCACCAGGCATGCAGGAATTCCTCCACTGCGCCGGCCTGCTCGGTGGGCCACTTCTGCCAGTTGCCGAGAGCGAACGCGAGCCCGACCTTCTCCATGCCGAAGAGGGGTTCGATGAGGCCGCCGACGAGGGCCGAGGCGAACTGAGGCAGGATCCGGCGCAGCACGGATGCGTGGTCTGTCCAGTCGATTGCCTGCCATGTGCGCTGCAGGAGATCAAAGTCCAGCTCCGCGTCCGCCACTTTGAGCTGAGCAAGGTCTTCCGCGCTGCCCCAGTGGCAGTCGCAGTTGTACTCGTCGGGGTGAGCGGTCATCCCGCGGAAGATGACGGCCAGGCCGTCCAGCGCGGCATCGAGACGAAGTCGTGTGCGAGGCTGATCGAAATTCATCACGAGTGTTCGCCTTCAGGGACTCCGGCAGCTTGCGCCAACCGAAGATCACTAACTTACCGGGGCGGGATTCCAACTGCCATCAGCATGACGTCTTCTGGGCTCTCGCAGTGCTCGCGAGAGCCAGAAACGGTCACAAGATCAGCGACAGAGCCGAATTATGTGACGTTCCACGAGCAGCAAGCCTCAGCAGCCGAGCAGACGCTGGTGCACCTCCGCGTCGCCTACGCCACCACGGCCCAGCCAGCGCTCACCGACCTCGCCCGCCGGGCCCCACGCCAGCAGACCACCGCCCCCGCCTGGCCTGCCCTCACTACCGCCCTAGCTTAGGCCGAAACTGCTGGGCGTCGCCCACTCGGCGGCCGAAGTCCTCACCTGGCGTATCACCAACCCGCCAGACAAGCGATCACGCGCTGACGGGCCCACACCGAGGAACGGGGCTCAACGGGGAGTCCGGGCCAAGGCGACTTCGGCTGGATCACGCGAGCACCGGCCGGAAGTCGTTGACGGGGCAGACGGCTTCTCGTCCAAGTGACATTCTTGGTGCTGCACGGCGGCGAAGGGGAGTTGGCTCATGCGGTGGACGGTTCATGGCGAGCGTCAGATTTACAGCAACCCGTGGGTCAACCTCTGGCTCGTGGATGTCCAGCAGCCGGACGGCCGGCGCTGGGAGCACCATGTGGTGCGGATGCGGCATCTCGCGGTCGCCGCGGTGGTGGATGAGCAGAAGCGGGTGCTGATGATGTGGCGCCATCGGTTCATCACGGACACGTGGGGCTGGGAGCTGCCGATGGGCCTGATCGAGGCCGACGAGACGCCGGAGCAGGCGGCGGCTCGTGAGGTGGAGGAGGAGACCGGCTGGCGGGTGGAGGGTCTGAAGCCTCTGGTGTACGCGCAGCCGGCGAACGGCATCACCGACTCGGAACATCATGTCTTCCGCGCACAGGCTGCCGCTTATGCGGGCCCGCCGACCGAACTGAACGAGTCGGACCGTATCGAGTGGATCCCGATGTCCGAGATCCGCGGCATGATCGACCGTCGCGAGGTGGTCAGCAGCGGCAGCCTCGTCGGCCTGCTGTACCTCCTGCTGGACGAGGCCACCAGCGCAACGAGTTAGCCGAGGGCCTCGCGCATACGCTGCTCGAAGGCGATCACGGGTGTCTCGCGGGCGTAGGGGGCGAGGCGCTGGTGAAACTCCTGGACGTGGCCCGCGACCCGCGGTGAATCGAGGGACGCGCTGAGGTCCAGGGCGAGCCCGGCACTGTGGCACGCCGCATCCAGCTTGCCCTGCTGGAGCTGGGCCGTAGCCAGCCAGAAAGCGTGAAAGGCGCGACCACGCTGCTGGGCGCCTGTTTCCCGCCGCAGGCCCTCGGCGATCAGCGGCTCGGCGCGTTCCGACTCGCCCAGCTTGGCCAGCGCGATTCCTGTGTCGACGATCAGTTTCGTCTCGTCGAAGTAGCGAACCCAGGAAGGCGCCTCGCCCTCTTGGCCGCGGGCTCGCTCGTACGCGTCCCGGGACCGCCCGATGGCCTGGTGGCAGGAGGCGGCGTCGCGGAGTGTGGCGTGGGCGAAGGCTTCCCGCATGTGGAGCATCGACATGACCAGTGGCTGCCCGCCGGCGGCGCGGGCGCTGTCCTGGGCCTTGCAGGCCAGCGCTACCGCGTCTGCGGGCTGCCCGTCGTAGGTTGCCTGCAGGCTCATGCAGGACAGGACGTTGGCCATGAAGAGATAGTCGTCCTGCCCGTGTGAGAGCCGCAGGGCCTGGGTGAAGTGGCTGCGCGCGGTGCTGTACTGGCGGGCATCGAAGTAGGCCCACCCGGCGAGGCGAGCAAGTTCCGCAGCGAGTGACTGAAGATCGCGGCGCAGGGGAGCGCGGACGCTGCGCATCATCTGCGTCACGTACCGAAGGTGCCCCACGACAGCCGGGCGCAGGGAAGCGCCGCCGTGCTCGTCGTCACGGCGCCAGTAGTCCTCAACCGATGACCGCAGGGCGAGGAGCGTCGATCGCGTCACCCTCCCGTCTGCGAGCGTCAGCAAGTCGTCGAGATCACTGTGGGATTCGGCGTCAGGACTCCGCTCAGCGTCGGCGGAGGTCTCGGATGCCTGCGCCGAACGGCTCGGGAGGCTCGGGAGGCGGTCTCGCGACGTTGCGGGGGACGGGATTTCCCAGGGCCGGTGGGCGAGCCCGAGCATGGCGCCGGGGATACGGAGTCCATCGGCCACGCGCTCGATCACATCGATGTGGGCGAGCCCGCGCCGCCCCGACATGATCTCCCCGACCCGGCTCGGCGTCATCCCGCACAAGGCGGCCACACGGGACGGATAGATGCCCGCCTTCACCTTCACGAGGTGGAACACCTTCGCGAAATCGCGCTGCCGGCATGCACGTTGCCACTCGGGGCTCGCGAGCAGTTCGGGCGGAAGTCCGTGCTGAGGCTGGGGTCCGGGCACATGCGCTCCTCTGCCGCATCAGGCGGTGGCGTCTGGCGGTTGGTCAGCCGCTCTGGATATTACCCACGTTGGGTAATCACCGTGACCTGATTACGTGATGGCCCTTCGCGGTGAGCTGGTCCTCCAACCGCCCGCGATGAGGGGACGCGATGTACGCGATGGCCATGCACGACCAGCAGACCGCCCGGAGATGGCGCATGCAGTTCAGCTCGACCGCCGCATGCGTCTCCCTCGTCCGGCGCCAGACCGAGAAGACGCTCAGCGAGTGGGGATACGTACTCGACGACATCGACCGGGTCGTCCTGGTCTCCAGCGAGCTCGCGACGAACGCCGTGCTGCACGGACACGTTCCCGGGCATCTCTTCGAAGTCGCTCTGACCTCGACGGACCACAGCTGCTTGATCGAGGTGTCGAACGCAAGCCCCCGCACTCCGATGGCTCTGCGTCTTACGTCCGAGGAGGAACACGGCCGTGGGCTGCCGCTCGTCAGCGCCCTGGCCGTACGAGTCGGCCACCACGCGCGCAAACCGACGGGCAAGACGGTCTGGGCCCACATCCTGCGCACATCCCACGGACCACGATGAGACGGCCCCACACGAGTACGTCCCACGCCACGCGCACGAGCTACCGCCCCGTCGAGACCAGCCCGGGGACCCGCCGTCGGCGAGAGGCGACAGCCATGATGCGCGTCGTCGGACGCTATGCCGGGGTCCTCTTCATCATCGGCATCAGCGCGTCATGCGGCCTCGTCGTCGGCCTGACACTCGCGACGGCGCCGACTCCGTAGACCGGTCCGCCCCAGGCGAGTACCCGCACCGCGGGTCGGCTCCCCCGTGCCCACCTGGGGCGGACCCTCCGCCCTCCGTCGGCTGCCTATAGGCGAGCTCGGCAGCCGACGGAGGG
>NZ_FMDK01000958.1 GCF_900091995.1 Streptomyces sp. MnatMP-M17 | reverse complement strand
GACCGCGGCCGCGCCGACGCCGATCACGGTGGAGACGGCCGCTGCCGTCGCTGTGGCGGGACGCACGGTCCCAGTGTCGTCACCGCCGCCCGGCCCGGCCACCGGGCGCGGTCCGTCGGGGTACGCGGAGAGCACGACCAGCTCGGACCGCGACTGACTCGGACCGCGACCAGCTCGGACCGCGACTGACTCGGACCGCGACCGGCTCGGGCCGCGACCGGTTCCGTCAGGGCCGCTGCCCGTAGCCCTTCAGTTTCTCTCCGGCCTCCTGGAGCTGCGCCTCGGAGAGCAGCGAGGGCGTA
Source organism: Streptomyces sp. MnatMP-M17 (assembly GCF_900091995.1). Classification (GTDB taxonomy): domain Bacteria; phylum Actinomycetota; class Actinomycetes; order Streptomycetales; family Streptomycetaceae; genus Streptomyces. The sequence continues at coordinate 3,370 of NZ_FMDK01000958.1, read as the reverse complement.
CGGCCCGGCACCGCGCTGGCGGTGAGCCAGAGACGGCACATCCACTCCAACTGGGCCGTGCGGTCATAGGCCTGGGCGAGTGTGGCGCCGTAGGTCACCGTGCCATGGTTCTGGAGCAGACAGCCCGTGCGGTCGCCCAGGGCGTCGAGCATGCCCGCCGCCAGTTCGTCCGTCCCGTACAGCGCGTACGGAGCGACCCGGACGGGTCCGCCGAACGCCGCCGACATGTAGTGGATCAGCGGCAGTTCCGGTACGAGCGTGGAGACGGCGGTGGCGTGCACGGCGTGCGTGTGGACCACGGCCGACGCCGAGGTGTGCCGGTACACCGCGAGATGCAGTGGCAGCTCACTCGTGGGAGTGAACTCGCCGAGGACCTGCCGACCGTCCAGGTCGACGCCGACGGCGTCCTCGGGACCGAGCTGTTCATAGGGAATTCCACTCGGCGTGACCAGAACGAGTCCGCCGGCCCGTACCGAGACATTGCCCGAGGTGCCGACGACCAGTCCCTCGGAAGCCGTTCTGCGGGCGGTGTTCACCAGGTCCCGCCAGGCCCGGTCGATCGCGTCCTGATTCTCCTGATCGGTCATACCGTGATCCTGCCAGGAGCGCCCGGCGGCCCGTACGCCTGTTCTCCCGATCATCCGAACAGAATCATGCGGCGTCAGTTCGAGACACCACGAATACCTGTCCAGTTCATCTCCCGTTCACCATGACTCCCTACGTTCACCGAGGCCCCCTACGTCGAACGATTGCCTGGGTAAATGGAACACCTCACACTGCTGCTCGCGATCGTGATCGTGACGGCGCTCGTGTTCGATTTCACAAACGGTTTCCATGACACCGCCAACGCGATGGCGACGACCATCTCGACCGGCGCCCTCAAGCCCAAGACCGCGGTGGCCATGTCCGCCGTGCTGAATCTGGTCGGCGCGTTCCTCTCCGTGGAGGTCGCCAGAACGATCTCCGGCGGGCTGATCAACGAGAGCGGCATCCGGACCGAAGTGATCTTCGCGGCGCTCGTCGGCGCCATCCTCTGGAATCTGCTCACCTGGCTGGTCGGTCTGCCGTCGAGCTCCTCCCACGCCCTCTTCGGCGGACTGATCGGCGCCACACTGATGTCCGTCGGCACCTCCGGAGTCAACGGCGGTGTTGTCATCACCAAGGTGCTGATCCCGGCGCTCGCCGCGCCGGTCGTCGCCGGTCTCGCGGCGCTGCTGGCCACCAAGCTGACGTACCGTATCGGCCGCCGCACGGACGACAAGGCCACCGCCAAGGGCTACCGCGCGGGACAGATCGCCTCCGCCGGTCTGGTCTCCCTCGCGCACGGCACCAACGACGCGCAGAAGACCATGGGCGTCATCACGCTCGCGCTGGTCACCGGCGGTGTCCTCGCGCCCGGCTCCAATCCGCCGCTGTGGGTCATCGTCTCGGCGGGCACGGCGATCGCGCTCGGCACCTATCTCGGCGGCTGGCGCATCATCCGCACCATGGGCACCGGGCTCACCGAGCTGAGGCCGCAGCAGGGCTTCGCCGCCCAGACCAGCGCCGCGACCGTCATCCTGGCCTCCTCGCACCTCGGTTTCTCGCTCTCCACCACCCAGTCCTGCTCCGGCGCCGTGATGGGCGCGGGACTCGGCCGTAAGGGCGGTGTGGTCCGCTGGTCGACCGCCACGCGGATGTTCATCGCCTGGGGACTGACGCTGCCCGCCGCGGGTCTGGTCGCGGCCTGCGCGGAGTTCCTGACCGGCCAGGGCAGTTGGGGCGTCGCGGTGGTCGCCGCGCTGCTCCTCGCGTGCTCCGGCGCGATCTGGCTCGCCTCGCGCCGCCGCCCGGTCGACCACACCAATGTCACCGACGGCGACGAGGCCGGATTCCCGGGTGGAGAGCCCGCCGGTGTTCTGGCCGGCGGCATCACGGCCGGTACGGCACAGGATCTGTCGACCACCATTCCGTCCCCGCCGGGCAGCTCCGGTGAGCCGGCCCGAACCGCCACGGTCTGAATCGCCCACAGCCTCAAGGAAGAGCGAGCGAACGTATGAACATCGACTGGGCAGCGCTCGGTTCCGTCTTCGGAGTCAGCCTCGTGGCGACCGTCGCCCTGGTGGGCCTGTTCACCCTGGGCGTCGTCGGTCTCGCCAGGCAGGAGTCCGCCACCGGGCAGGGCGGCGGTAAGGGCCCGGCCGCTCTGGCGCGCACGGGCGCGTACGCCTGCTTCGCCCTGTGCGCGGCGGCCGTGGCGTACGGGATCTGGCTGATCGTCGCGTGACGCACACCTCACCCTGTCCCGTCGCAGGTCAGCGATGAGTTGACGGGTGTTCGCGGGCGTGGTGGACTGCCGGGGCCATTACGGCGGCAGAAGAGGAAGCCGGTGCGAATCCGGCGCGGTCCCGCCACTGTCACTGGGAGTCGTCTCCCAGGAGCCAGGAACTCTCGCCGCCGCACCACGTCGAGCCGGGGCGCGGACCCTGAGTGAGGACATTTCGCCATGCCTGGCAGCGGTTCGGCCGTCGTGCGCGGCGGCGGTTCGGCCGCCGGACGGATCTTCGCGTACGGCGCGGCCCTGGGACTGCTGGGCGACCGGGTGTTCGCCGATCCGCGACGAGGGCATCCGGTGGCCGCGTTCGGCCGGGCGGCGGGCGCCGTCGAGCGGGCGCTGTGGCACGACCACCGCGGCTGGGGCGCGCTGCACACGCTGGTCTGCGCCGGAGGCGCTGTCGGCCTCGCGGTCGTCGCCGCCCGCAGTACACAGGCGGTACGGGTCACGCGGACCGTACGGGTCGCGCGGGGCGTACGAGCCGTACGGGAAGGCCGTGCCGTACGGGAGAGCCGTACCGCCTCCGTCGCTCTGACCGCCCTGGCCACCTGGTCCGTCGTCGGCGGCACCTCGCTCGGCCGGGAGGCGCGCGCCATCGGCGCCGCGCTCACCGCCGGCGACATCGAGCTGGCCAGGGAGCGGCTGCCACGGCTGTGCGGACGTGATCCGCGGGCGCTGGACGGACAGCAGCTCGCCCGCGCCGTCGTGGAGTCCGTCGCCGAGAACACCTCGGACGCCGTCGTCGGCGCGCTGCTGTGGGGAGCGATCGCGGGCGTGCCCGGGCTCGTGGGATTCCGGGCCGTGAACACGCTGGACGCGATGGTGGGTCACAAGTCCGCCCGTTACCGCAGATTCGGCTGGGCGTCGGCCCGGCTGGACGATCTGGCCGGCTGGCCCGGAGCCCGGCTGACCGCCGCGCTGGCCATGGTGGCGGGCGACGATCCGCGCGCGGCCCTGCGGGCGGTACGGCAGGACGCGCGGAAGCATCCGAGTCCCAACGCGGGCCCGGTGGAGGCGTCGTTCGCGGGCGCGCTGGGCGTACGGCTCGGCGGGGGG
>NZ_FMDK01000190.1 GCF_900091995.1 Streptomyces sp. MnatMP-M17 | reverse complement strand
GGCGCGGGCCGCGCGGAGCAGCGTACGGCGGGGTGTGCCGCCGACTGCGGAGGGTCTATTCGTATGTCTGGTCGATATCACGGCCGGAGACTATCCAGGGCATCCCTGGGTATTGGCCGGTCTTGGCGCATTGTTGACCCTCTCTTGAACCAAGAGCACCGCATGTACCAGGGATTTGGAGCAAATGCGGACGTAGTTAAGTCGCTGTCCAGCCAGGTTCGTTGTATTCGAACAGGCAGGCTCGTGAGCATGGTTGCCCCGGGCGCGGCAAGGATCCGTGGCGCCCTGTGGTTGCATGGTTCGGTGAATCGACAGACATTGCCGAAAGCCGATGACATCCCGATGTGCGATGTCCGGCGTCGCGGCGAGGACGACCTGGACGGCTGCCTACAGGTGCTCGCCGAGGTGCATGAAGTTGACGGCTATCCCGTGAACTGGCCCGAGCGCCCGGCCGACTGGCTGGCCGGGCCCACGCAACTGGCGGCCTGGGTCGCCGAACTGGACGGACGGATCGTCGGCCATGCCGCTCTCGCCCTGGCCGGCGCGGACGATGTGGCCCCGGCCTTGTGGAGCAGCCGGACGGGAACGGCGGTCGCCGACACCGTCGTACTGAGCCGTCTGTTCGTCTCTCCCTCGGCACGCGGCCATGGGATCGGCGCCCTCCTGATGTCCCAGGCCGCGCGGGAGGCCCGCGAACGCGGTCTCCATCCCGTACTGGACGTCGTGGCCGCCGACTCGGCCGCGGCGGCTGCCGCGCTCTACGAACGCCTCGGCTGGAATCTGCTGGCCGTCGTGGACCAGCGCTGGAGCCCGGACCAGACGGTCAAGGTCCACTGCTACGCGGCCCCGTAGGCGGTCGGCCCATGTGTCCTGGGCCCGGGCCACGGCGCCATGGTGCCGCGCCGGCGGTCAGCGCGCCGGCCGGTCCAGTCGGCGCGTCGAACGGCGTACCACCAGCTCGGGCTGGAGCACGACGGAGCGGTGGCTGTGCTGTTCCGCGCCGGAACCCGTCTCGTCCATCAGCATCTCCGCCGCCGCGCGCCCCATCGCGTCGGCCGGCTGCCGTACGGAGGTGAGCGGTACGACAGCCGCGGCGGCGAACTCGATGTCGTCATAGCCGACGATCGACACATCGCCGGGCACATCGACGCCGGCTCCGTACATCGCTTGCAGAACACCCAGCGCGAGCAGGTCATTGGCGCAGAACACGGCGGTGGGACGCTCCGCCAGACCCAGCAGCCGCGCTCCGGCGTCGATACCGGAGGCCACATCCAGCCGCGCCGACTCCACATGCCGCAAGGCCTGTTCGGGCAGACCGGCCTCGCGCAGCGCGGCCAGCGCGCCCGTACGGCGGTCCCGGCACTGAGGCAGCGACATCGGGCCGCTGATATATGTCACGGACCGGTGTCCGGCCGCCAGCAGATGCCGGACCGCGAGCGCGCCGCCCGCCACGTCGTCCACCGAGACCGAGCATCCTTCGGCGGCGGGCACGGCCCGGTCGACATGGACATACGGAATGCCCTGACGCGCGAACTCCCGCACGGTGCTGCCGGACGCGTCGGTCGGAGTGAGCAGCACTCCGCGTACCCGCTGCTCGGCGAAGAGCGCCAGATACTCCGCCTCCTCGGCCGCGCTGCCCGCGCTGTTGCAGAGCATCACTCCGAGCCCGGCCTCACGCGCGGCGCGCTCGGCGCCCTTGGCGACGGCGACGAAGAACGGGTTCGCCATGTCGAGGACGAGGATGGCCAGGATCCGGCTGGTGCCGACCCGGAGCTGGCGGGCCGTCTCGCTCCGTACGAAACCGAGTTGATCGATCACGGCGCGGACCCGTACGAGCGTGTGCTGCGACACCTTCTCGGGCCGGTTCAGCACATTCGAGACGGTCCCGACCGAGACTCCGGCCAGCCGGGCCACGTCCTTGATGCCGACCGTCTGCGCCACGCGTTCCTGCCCGTTCTGTCACATCGTGTGGGGACCTCTGTCCGGTAGGACCATCATATGCGGGGTATGCCCCTGGATCAGTGCCGCGGCCCGGTCCCAACGGGCCCGGTCACCGGTCGGCTCGTACCGGCGCGGCTCCAGTGTGGCGCGCAGCAGAGCGCGCAGTTCGGCGAGACCGCCGCGGACGGCGCCCGCCGCGCGTGCCTGTACGAGTACGTTGCCGAGGGCCGCCGCCTCCGCGGGTCCCGCCACCACGGGCAGCCCGCAGGCATCGGCGGTGAGCCGGCACAGAAGCTCGTTGTGGGCGCCGCCACCGACGATATGCACGGTGTCCACGGCGCGGCCGGAGAGCCGCTGGGCGTCCTCGATGGCACGCCGGTGCGCCAGGGCCAGCGAGTCCAGGACACAGCGGGCGGTCTCGGCAGGCCCCTGCGGTGGCCGCAGGCCCAGGCGGCGGCACGCGTCCGCGATCCGCCGAGGCATGTCGCCGGGCGCGAGGAACGCGGGATCGTCGGCATCGACGTACGACCGCAGCCCCGGCACTTCGGCGGCCTCGCGCAGCAGCCGGTCCAGCCGCTGCGACGTGCCGGCCGCCTCCCAGGTGCGCAGACACTCCTGGAGCAGCCACAGGCCCATGATGTTGCGCAGATAGCGGACCGTGCCGTCGACGCCCAGTTCATTGGTGAAGTTGGCGCGTCTGCTCTCCTCGGTGAGGACGGGCGTGTCCAGTTCCAGTCCGGCCAGGGACCAGGTGCCGGTCGCGACATACGCGAAGCGGTCGCCCGTCGCCGGGACCGCCGCGACGGCGGAGGCCGTGTCGTGCGAGCCGACCGCCGTCACCGGAACAGGGCCGGACAGTCCGGTCTCCGCCAGCACCTCCGGGAGCAGCTCACCGGCCCGGTCGCCCGGTCCGCGCAGCGGAGGAAAGAGCGTGAGATCGATGCCGAGAGTATCGGCGACGGACCGGGACCAGTCGCGGGTACGCGGGTCGATCAGCTGGGTGGTGGAGGCATTGGTGAGCTCGGTCCCGGCCTCGCCGGTGAGCCAGTACACGATCAGATCGGGGATCAGCAGCAGCCGCCGTGCGGCGCCGAGTACGGCGGTGTCCCGCGCCGCGGTGAGCTGGTACAGGGTGTTGAACGGGAGGTACTGGAGGCCGGTCGCCGCGTACAGCTCGGCCGGTGGCAGCACAGCGCCCACCAGCGCCGCCTGGCCCTCGGTGCGCGTGTCGCGGTAGTGCACGGGATTGCCGAGCAGCGCGCCGTCCGCGTCGAGCAGTCCGTAGTCGACGGCCCAGGTGTCGACACCGACACTCGCCGGCGCCCGTTCCGCCGCCCTGCCCGCGGCCCGCAGCCCGTCCAGCACACCGCCGTACAGGGACAGGATGTCCCAGTGCAGTGTGCCGGCGGTCCGCACCGGGCGGTTGGGAAACCGGTGCACCTCCTGGAGGAGCAGTGTGCCCGCGCCACGGCCGGAGACATGACCGACCATGACACGGCCACTGGACGCGCCGAGATCGACGGCGGCGAAAGGGAGTGGTGCGGTGGATGACACGACGGACCTCGTTCTCAGCGCAGGAACGCCGCCGCCACACCGGCGTCGACCGGCACATGCAGTCCCGTGGTGTGGCTGAGATCGCCGCCGGTCAGAGCGAACACCGCGTTGGCCACATGCTCGGGCAGCACCTCCCGCTTGAGCAGTGTGCGCTGGGCGTAGAACTCGCCGAGCCGCTCCTCCTCCACGCCGTACACCGCCGCCCGTTCGGCTCCCCAGCCGCCCGCGAAGATTCCCGAACCACGCACCACGCCATCGGGATTGACACCGTTGACCCGGATCGAGAGCCCGCCCAGCTCAGCGGCGAGCAGCCGTACCTGATGGGCCTGGTCGGCCTTGGTCGCGGAGTACGCGATGTTGTTGGGGCCCGCGAACACCGCGTTCTTGGAGGCGATGTAGACGATGTCGCCACCGAATCCCTGATCGGTCATCACCCGGACCGCCTCACGCGAGACCAGGAACGAGCCACGGGCCATGATGGAGTGCTGGAGGTCCCAGTCCCGCGCGGTGGTCTCCAGCAGCGGCTTGGAGATCGAGATACCGGCGTTGTTGACGATCAGATCCACACCGCCGAAGGCGAGGACGGCTGCCTCGAACGCCGCCTTGATCTGCTCCTCGTCCGTCACATCGACGGTGACCGCCATCGCCGTGTCCGTACCGCCCAGTTCGCCGGCGACCGTCGTCGCGCTCCCGGCGTCGAGGTCGGCGACCACCACACACGCGCCCTCGGCGGCCAGCCGGTGCGCGATCGCCCTGCCGATCCCCGAGCCCGCACCCGTCACCAGCGCGATCCGGCCCGCCAGTGCCTTCGGCGCGGGCATCCGGCGCAGCTTGGCCTCCTCCAGCTCCCAGTACTCGATACGGAACTTCTCGGACTCCTCGATCGGCGCGTACGAGGAGACGGCCTCGGCGCCGCGCATCACATTGACGGCGTTGAGATAGAACTCCCCGGCCACCCGCGCGGTCTGCTTGTCCTTGCCGAAGGAGAACATGCCCACGCCCGGCACCAGCACGATCGCCGGATCCGCCCCGCGCATCGGCGGTGAACCGGGCACCGCGTGCCGTTCGTAGTACGCCCGGTACTCCGCGCGGTAGTCGGAGTGCAGCTCGGCCAGCCGCTCCTTCATCCGCTCCAACGGCGCACCGGCGGGCAGATCGAGCACCAGCGGACGGACCTTGGTCCGCAGGAAGTGATCGGGACAGGAGGTGCCGAGGGCGGCCAGCCGTGGATGTTCCGCACGGGAGAGGAAGTCGAGGACCGGCTCCGTGGCGGTGTAATGGCCGATCTGGCGCCGGTCGGTGGAGACCAGACCACGGATCAGCGGGGCCAGCGCAGCCGCCTTCGCCCGCCGGTCGGCCTCGGGCAGCGGCTCGTACCCGGGCAGAACGGGACCGAAGGGCTCGGCCCTGCCGCGCTCGGCGAGAAACGCCTCGGCGGTACGGATGATGTGGAGCGAATTGCGCTCGCACTCCTGTGAGGTGGTGCCCCAGGCGGTGATGCCATGGCCGCCGAGCACACAGCCGATCGCCCGCGGATTCGCCTCCTTGACCGCGGCGATGTCCAGACCGAGCTGGAAGCCCGGCCGGCGCCAGGGCACCCAGACCACGGTGTCGCCGAAGCACTCGGCCGTCAGCTTCTCGCCGTCCGCCGCACAGGCCAGGGCGATACCCGAGTCGGGATGGAGATGGTCCACATGGGAGGCGTCGACCAGTCCGTGCATCGCGGTGTCGATGGAGGGGGCCGCTCCGCCCTTGCCGTGCAGGCAGTAGTCGAACGCGGCGACCATCTCGTCCTCGCGCTCCACACCCGGGTACACCGCGGTCAGCGCGCGCAGCCGGTCGACGCGGAGCGCGGCGAGCCCGTCGGCCTTGAGGGTGCCCAGATCGCCGCCGGAGCCCTTGACCCACATCAGTTCGATGTCGTCGCCGGTCACGGGATCGGTGGCGGATCCCTTCGCCGAGGTGTTGCCGCCGGCGTAGTTGGTGTTGCGCGGATCGGCGCCGAGCCGGTGCGAGCGGTCGAGCAGCTCGGCCGCCGCCGGATGCACGGTCGGCACTGCGTACTGGTGAGGCTGGTCGGTCATCATGTCCCTCTGTATGGTGCGGACTTCGCCGGGTACGAGTACGGGCTCGGGTACGGGCTCGGGTACGGCGCCGGAGCGGATACGGGCCGGGCCTCAGGCGCCCCAGCCGGCCGGTGTGCCGCCGACCCGTTCGGCGACGATCCTCTTGCCGTACCCGGAGGCGTGATACGCGGCGACGGGATCGGCGTCCGCGCCCAGTTCCGCGCGGACCTCGGCCACCAGCGGGCGTACGTCCGTGCTGAATGCGTCCATGAGCACCGCGTTCGCCGCCAGTACGTCGCCGCTCCGCTGGGCCGCGTCGAGCGCCTCCGCGTCCACCAGCAGCGCCTTGGCCGTGGCCTCCTGGACGTTCATCACCGACCGGATGATCGCCGGGATCTTCTCCTCGATGTTGTGGCACTGGTCGAGCATGAACGCCGTCTCCGCCGTGAACCCGCCGCCTCTGATCACCTCGTACATGATCCGGAAGAGCTGGAAGGGATCCGCGGCCCCGGCCATCAGATCGTCGTCCGCGTAGAAGCGGGAGTTGAAGTCGAATCCGCCGAGCTTTCCCTCGCGCAGCAGTACCGCGACGATGAACTCGATATTGGTGCCCGGCGCGTGGTGCCCGGTGTCCACGACCACCTGCGCCTTCGGGCCCAGCTTCAGACAGTGCGCGTACGCCGTCCCCCAGTCCGGCACATCCGTGGCGTAGAAGGCCGGTTCGAACAGCTTGTACTCCAGCAGCATCCGCCGGCCGTCGCCGAGCCGCTCGTACACCGCGGACAGCGCCTCGGCGAGCCGTCCCTGACGTGCCGAGATGTCGTCCTGGCCCGGATAGTTGATCCCGTCCGAGAACCACAGCTTCAGATCGCGGGAGCCGGTCGCGTCCATGATGTCCACGCACTCCAGCAGATGGTTCAGCGCCTTGCGGCGCACGGCCGGATCCGGATGGGTGACGGATCCGAGCTTGTAGTCGTCGTCCTGGAACACGTTCGAGTTGATCGCCCCGACGCGCAGTCCCAGCTCCCGGGCCCGCGCGCCGAGCGCGCCGTAGTCGTCCACCCGGTCCCACGGGATGTGCAGCGCCACCGTGGGCGCCACGCCCGTATGCGCGTGCACCCGCGCGGCGTCCGCGAGCTTCTCGGCGGGCGTACGCGGCACACCGGGCTGGGCGAACACCTTGAACCGGGTGCCGGAATTCCCGAACGCCCACGACGGCGTCTCGACGGCCTGTGACTTCAGCGCCGCCTTCACAGCGGACTCGGCGGATCGACCCGTCATATCTCAGCGCTCCCGTGGTGCGGACTCGCGGGGCCAGCCGGAGTCGGTGCAGCGATTCCTTATGAATCGTTTCATCGCGGCGAAGCTATGGGAGCCGTCGGAGGGTGTCAACCCTCCGCGCGACACCTCCATTTGTTCGGGTCGCACCCCTGTGAATTCACCCGAAAATGTCGAGCACAGCCCATTGACGCCGCCGTGGAACGCCGTTTAGCTTCCGTGCAACCTCATTGAAACCTTTCACGACGGGCGGTGCCCCAGGCCCGTCGCCGCTGAGGAGCCCAAATGAACCAGCCCGCCACGGGCCCCGCCCCGGTCCTGGCCCTGAAGGATGTGAGCAAGTCCTTCGGCGCCGTACGGGCCTTGCGGGACGTCTCCCTGCGACTGCTCCCCGGCGAGGCGCACGCGCTCGCCGGGGAGAACGGCGCCGGCAAGTCCACCCTGATCAAGACGCTCGCCGGGGTGCACAGGCCCGATGCCGGCGAGGTGCTTCTCGACGGCACACCTGTTGTCTTCCACGGACCTGCCGACGCCCGCGACGCCGGGATCGCCGTCATCTACCAGGAGCCGACGCTCTTTCCCGATCTGTCGATCGCCGAGAACATCTTCATGGGCCGCCAGCCCCGGCGCTCGCTCGGCCGTATCGACCGCAGGGCCGTACGGGAGAGCACCGCCGCCCTGATGAAACGGCTCGGTGTGGAGCTCGACCCGGACCGTCCCGCGCGCGGGCTGTCCATCGCGGACCAGCAGATCGTCGAGATCGCCAAGGCGCTCTCCTTCGACGCGCGCGTACTGATCATGGACGAGCCCACGGCGGCGCTGACGGGCGGCGAGACCGCCCGGCTCTTCTCCGTGGTGCGGACTCTGCGGGCCGAGGGCGCCGCCGTGCTCTTCATCTCCCACCGGCTCGGCGAGATATTCGAGCTCTGCCAGCGCGTCACCACCCTGCGCGACGGCCGGCTGATCTCCTCCGAGCCGCTGGCCGGACTCACCGAGGACGATCTCGTCCGTGCCATGGTCGGCCGCGATCTCGGCGAGCTGTATCCCAAGCAGCGGGCCGCGGTGGGCGAGACCGCCCTGTCGGTGCGCCGGCTGACCCGGGAGGGAGTGTTCCGGGACATCTCCTTCGAGGTACGGCGAGGCGAGATCGTCGCTCTCGCGGGACTCGTCGGCGCCGGGCGCAGCGAGGTGGCGCAGGCCGTCTTCGGTGTCGACCGGGCGGACGCGGGCGAGGTAGAGGTCGACGGGCGGAAGCTGCCCGCCGGTTCACCGACCGCGGCCATGGACGCCGGACTCGCGCTCGTGCCCGAGGACCGGCGGCTGCGCGGGCTGGTGATGGAGATGTCCATCGAGCGCAATATCGGGCTGACCGGGCTCGGCCGGCTCGGCAAGGGCGGACTGGTGCGCCGGGCGCTGGAGCGCGGCAGGGCCGCCGACTGGGCCGTACGTCTCCAGCTCAAGTACAGCCGTCTCGCCGATCCCGTCGGTGTGCTCTCCGGCGGCAACCAGCAGAAGGTCGTCCTCGCCAAGTGGCTCGCCACCGAACCGGCCGTCCTCATCGTCGACGAACCGACCCGGGGCATCGACGTCGGTACGAAGGCGGAGGTGCACCGGCTGCTCTCCTCCCTGGCCGCGGAAGGGCTCGCCGTCCTGATGATCTCCTCCGATCTGCCCGAGGTCCTGGGCATGGCCGACCGGGTGCTCGTCATGCACGAAGGCCGTCTCACCGCCGAGATCCCACGCGCGGAGGCCACCGAGGAGACGGTGATGGCCGCCGCGACCGGCCGCGCCGAAAGGGCGGCGGCATGACCACCCTGCTGGACAGGCCCGCCGACGCGGGCCGGGACGAGCGCTCGGCACGCTCGCTGGTCGACGCCGTGTTCCGGGCCCGGGAGATCAGCATCGCCGGCGCGCTGGCGCTGCTCGTCCTCGGCACCTGGATCTCCAATCCGCGCTTCCTGGACGACCAGGGCGTCAAGGATCTCCTTCTCAACGCCTCCATTTTGGTTCTGCTCGCCGTCGGCCAGTCCGTGGTCGTCGTCACCCGCAATATCGACCTCTCGGTCGGCTCCGTCGTCGGGCTCTCGGCCTTCGCCTGCGGCCAGTTCGCCGCGGGAACCGACCACGGCGTGCTCACCGTCATGCTGCTCGGTACCGCACTCGGTGTGGGCTGCGGTCTGGTCAGCGGCGCACTGGTCAGCTTCGGCCGCGTCCCGGCGCTCGTGGTCACCCTCGGAATGCTCTACATCATCCAGGGCCTCGACTACTGGTGGGCACAGGGCGAGCAGATCAGCGCCAACGACATCCCGGAACCGGTCCTCGATCTGGGCAGCGGCAGCGTCTTCGGCATCCCGTACCTCCCGCTGATCGCCCTCGCGCTCCTCGCGCTCACCGCGTACTACCTGCGGAGCTACCGCTCAGGACGCGAGCTGTACGCGATCGGCTCCAGCCCGGAGGCCGCGCGGCTCGCGGGCGTACCGATCCGCCGCAGGATCCTCGCCGCGTACGCCTTCTCCGGGGCCGTGGCCGGATTCGCCGGCGCCCTCTGGCTCGCCCGCTTCGGCACCGTCGTCGCGGACAACGCCCACGGCTGGGAACTCACCGTCGTCAGCGCCGTGGTCGTCGGCGGTGTCGCCATCACGGGCGGTACGGGCACGGTGTGGGGCGCGGCGCTCGGCGCGCTGCTGCTCACCACCATCGGCAGCGCCCTGGTCGTCCTCAAGGTCGACGCGTTCTGGCAGGGCGCCATCACCGGCGCGCTGCTCCTCGCCGCCATCACCGTCGACCGGATCGTCTCCCTGCGTATGACAGCCGCACTGAGGAAGAGGAGCGCCCGCCATGGGAACGGCGCCTGAGACAGAGACCGCGCCGGAGACCGCGCCCGGGCCCCGGGCGAACGTGCCCGAGCCGCGCCCGAGCGCCGGGCGGCTGCTGCGGACGGTGGGACTGCGCTGGGACACCGCGGTCGGCGTCCTGCTGGTGGCGGTCTTCGTGACCGGCCTCGGCACCACCGACGGCTTCGCCTCCGGCGAGAATCTCGCCTTCGCCTTCAACGACATGGCCGAAGTCGCCCTGATCGCCCTGCCCATGACCTTGCTGGTGGTGGCCGGACAGATCGATCTGTCCGTCGCCTCCATGCTGGGCCTCGGCAGCGCGCTCACCGGCGCGCTGTGGAACGCGGGCTGGGCCTTCGAGCTGATCGTGCCCGTGGTGCTGCTGGCCGGTGTCGCGGGCGGACTGCTCAACGGCTGGCTGGTCACCCGGGTGGGACTGCCCTCGCTCGCCGTCACCATCGGCACACTCGCCCTTTACCGCGGGCTCGCCTCGGTCGCGCTCGGCAGTGACGCCGTCACCGACTTCCCGCAGGTGTACGCCGACTGGGCCGTGGACACCACCACGGTCCCCGGCACCTTCCTGACCTATCCCGTCGTCCTGTTCCTCGTACTGGCGCTCGCCACGGCCGTACTGCTCCACTCCACCTCCTTCGGACGGTCGCTGTTCGCCATCGGCGCACAGGAGGAGGCCGCCTACTTCGCCGGGATCAGGGTCAAGCGGTTCAAGCTGATCCTCTTCGTGGTCACCGGAGCGTTCTCGGCCTTCGCCGGGATCGTCTTCACTCTCCGGTACGGCAGCGCGCGCGCCGACAACGGCCTCGGTTTCGAGATGCTCGTCATCGCCTCCGTCCTGCTCGGCGGCGTCGACTTCGACGGCGGCAAGGGCACGCTCTTCGGCGCGGTCGCCGGTGTGCTGCTGATCGGAGTCCTCAAGAATCTGCTCACGCTCAACGACGTGCCGAACGAGGTCCAGGTCATTGTGACCGGGCTGCTGCTCGTCGCCTCGGTCCTCACGCCGAGAGTCATCGCCACCGTGGTGGAGCGCCGTCATCGGCGCGCGGCCGTCGGTGTGTCCGGGCCCTGAGCCTCCCGCCCTCCGTCAACTTCCCGAGCTCCCGCCGTACTTCCCGAAAGGCCTGTGCCCGCCATGATCATCCGTACCGCCGCCCGGCGCCGCGCGGCGGCCACCGCCGCCACCGTCTGTGCCCTCGCCGTCGCCCTGACCGCCTGCTCCGGCACCACCAAGAACAGCACCGAGAAGGGCACCACGAAGGCGGACACCGCCGCCGAGGCCAATCCGGACGCGCCGCTGAAGAAGGGCCTCAAGCTCGCCTTCCTACCCAAGCAGATCAACAATCCGTACGAGAAGATCGTGGACGAGGCCGGTATCGCCGCCGCGGCCGAGTACGGCGCCACCGGCAAGGAGGTCGGTCCCTCCGACGCCAGCGCCTCCTCGCAGGTCTCGTACATCAACACCCTCATCCAGCAGCGCCAGGACGCCATCCTGATCGCGGCCAACGACCCGAACGCGGTCTGCGGCCCGCTCAAGCAGGCCATGAAGAAGGACATCAAGGTCGTCGCGTACGACTCCGACACCGCGAAGGACTGCCGCCAGCTCTTCATCAACCAGGCCAGCTCCGAGGAGATAGGCCGGAGCCTCGTCCAGCACCTCGGTGAACAGATCGGCTACCAGGGCAAGATCGCGATCCTTTCGGCCACCCAGAACGCCACGAACCAGAACACCTGGATCGAGTTCATGAAGGACGAGCTGAAGCTGCCCAAGTACCGGAACATGCAGCTCGTGAAGGTCGCGTACGGCGACGACGCGGACCAGAAGTCCTTCCAGCAGACGCAGGGCCTGCTCCAGGCCTATCCGGACCTCAAGGGCATCATCTCGCCGACCACCGTCGGAATCGCCGCCGCCGCCCGCTATCTCAGCGACTCCTCGTACAAGGGCAAGGTCGTGCTCAACGGGCTGGGCACACCGAACCAGATGCGCAAGTACGTCAAGGACGGCACCGTCGAGCAGTTCTCGCTCTGGAACCCCGAGGAGCTCGGCTATCTGGGGTCGTACGCGGCAGCCGCCCTGGCGTCGGGACAGATCACCGGCGCCGAGGGTGAGAAGTTCAAGGCGGGCAAGCTCGGCGAGTACACCATCGGGAAGGACGGCGAGGTCATCCTCGGCGAGCCGACCGTCTTCGACAAGAACAACATCGACACGTTCGACTTCTGACCGGCCGGACAATCCCCAACGGAGCCGCCATGACCGTCCGTACCGCAGCCGTCGCCCGCAAGCCCAGGATCGGGCTGGTCGCGGGCGGGCTGGGCGCCTACTGGCCGCAGTTCCCCGATCTTCTGCCACAGCTACGGCGCTCCGCCGACCGGGTCACCACGCGTATGCGGGAGTTCGACGCCGAGGTCGTTGACGTCGGCTTCATCTCGGACGCCCGGGAAGGCGCCGAGGCGGCCGAGAAACTGCGCGCCGCCGACTGCGATCTGATCGTCGGTTTCCTCACCACCTATATGACGGCGACCATGCTCGTCCCCGTCGCCCAGCGCAGCGGCGCGCCCGTCCTGCTGATCAATCTCCAGCCCACACCGTCCATGGACCACGCCTCCTTCGACACCGGACAGTGGCTCGCCTACTGCGGTGCCTGTCCGCTGCCGGAGATGGCCAACGCCTTCGAGCGCGTGGGCGTCCCTTTCCGCTCCGTCTCCGGACATCTTGAGGACGAGCGGGCCTGGGAGCGCATCGGCCGCTGGATCCGGGCCGCCGGAGTCCGCTCCGTCCTGCGCCACGGCCGGCACGGTCTGATGGGACATCTCTACCCCGGTATGTACGACGTCTCCACCGACCTCACCATGGTCCCGGGCCATCTCGGCGGCCATGTCGAGGTCGTGGAGTTCGACGATCTGCGCGTACGGGTCGAGCAGGTCAAGGACGGAGAACTCACCGCGAAGCTCGACGAGACCCGTGAGGTCTTCGAACTCGCCGACTCCGTGGTCGAGGACGATCTGCGCTGGGCCGCGCGTGTCTCCGCCGGACTCGACCGGCTCGTCGCCGACTTCGACCTGGACTCGCTCGCCTACTACCACCGAGGGCTCGACGGCGAGATCCATGAACGGCTCGGCGCGGGCATGATCCTCGGCTCCTCGCTGCTGACCGCCCGCGGAGTCCCGGCCTGCGGCGAGTACGAACTGCGCACCTCGCTCGCGATGCTGATCGCCGACCGTCTCGGCGCCGGCGGCTCCTTCACCGAACTCCAGGCACTGGACTTCACGGCCGGAGTGGTGGAGATGGGCCATGACGGCCCCGGGCATCTCGCCATCAGCGAGCGCAAGCCACTGCTGCGCGGACTCGGTGTCTACCACGGCAAGCGCGGCTGGGGCGTCTCCGTCGAGTTCGACGTACGGCACGGGCCCGTCACCCTGGTCGGCCTGGGACAGAGCCGTGACGGCCGGTACCGGCTGGTCGCGGCCGAGGGCGAGGTCGTTCCCGGGCCGCATCTGGAGATCGGCAACACCACCTCCCGTGTCGACTTCGGCTGTGATCCGGGGGAGTGGACCGATGCCTGGAGCGCCAGTGGTGTCGGTCACCACTGGGCCCTGGCCACCGGCCGGCTGCTGCCCGAGCTGCGCGCGCTTTCCGGTCTGACCGGTCTGGACCTGGTGGAGGTCACCGTCTGATGCGGCGTCCGGTGGGGATCAAGGACGTGGCCGGGGCGGCCGGTGTCTCGGTGGGCACCGTCTCGAATGTGATCAACCGCCCGGACACCGTCACGGAGGAGACCCGCCGGCGCGTCCAGTCCGCCATCGAACGGCTCGGCTATGTACGCAGCGAGTCCGCGCGCCAGCTCCGCGCCGGGCGCAGCCGCATTCTGGCCATGCTCGTCCTCGACATGGCGAATCCGTTCTTCGTGGCGGTGGCCTCGGGCGCGGAACGCTCGGCGCGCGCGGCCGGGCTCGGTGTGATGCTCTGCAACAGCGCCGAGAACCCGGCGGAGGAGGCCACCTATCTCACGCTCTTCTCCGAACAGCGCGTACGGGGCGTGCTGGTGACTCCGGCCGACACCAGCGGCCGCAATCTCGACGCGTTCCGGCGCCATGACATCCCGTTCGTCCTTGTCGACCGTGTCGTACCGAGCGCGGACGGCTGTTCGGTGTCCGTGGACGATGTGACCGGCGGCGCGATGGCCGTACGCCATCTGCTGCGCGGCGGATGCCGTGATATCGCGTATGTCAGCGGCCCGATGCGTCTGCCGCAGTGCCAGAGCCGCCGGGAGGGCGCCCTGCTCGCCCTCGCCGAGGCGGGGCTGCCGTCCGTGTCGCTCCGCCATGTGGAGGCCGCCCGGCTCGATGTGGCCGCGGGCCGGGACGCCGGAGCGCGGCTGCTCGGGATGGCGCCACGGCCGAGCGCGGTGTTCTGCGCCAACGACCTGCTCGCGCTGGGCGTGCTCCAGACGCTCTACCACGCGGGCGTACGGGTGCCCGAGGAGATGGCGATCGTCGGCTACGACGACATCGAGTTCGCGTCCGCCGCCGCCGTACCGCTGACATCGGTGCGCCGGCCCGCCTTCCGGCTCGGCGGCGCCGCGGCCGATCTGCTGATCGAGGAGACCGGTGACGGGGCCGCCGGGCACCGGCACCGGCGTATCGTGCTCCAGCCCGAACTGGTGGTGCGCGCCTCGACGCTCTCCCGTGCGCGTGGCTGACGGTGCGTCCGGTTGCCCGCAGTGGCCGGATCGGCCGGATGCGCCCTGGCCGCCGCGCCATCCCTTGGTCTAGACCTTGACAGGTCCACGCGATTCCGATTTGGTTCCCTCACCCCCCATGGCGAGCAGCGGGACACCCGGTTGCTCGCGCGAAGGAGTGAGTCGTTTGAGACAGCGCGTCCTGGCCCTGATCGCGGCGATGGTTTCGGCCCTCGCCCTCACGATTTTCCTGCCCGCCTCTTCCGCCTCCGCCGCGACCTGCGCGGCGGGATGGAACGCGTCCTCCGTGTACACCGGCGGTAACACGGCTTCGTACAACGGTCACAACTGGTCGGCCAAGTGGTGGACCCAGGGAGAGACTCCCGGTACCACCGATGTCTGGGCCGACCAGGGCACCTGTGACGGTTCCAGCCCAGGCGGCGGCTCCGGCGCCTGTGACTACCCGGCCTGGGTGGCGGGCCGTGCGTATGTCGCCGGCAACATCGTGAAGTACACCGACGGCAAGTTCTATATCGCGGAGCACGACAACCCGGGCTACGACCCGGTCATCAGCACCTGGTACTGGGAGCCGTACAACTGCACCGGCACCCCGCCGACCGACCCGCCGCCGGCCGGTGGCTTCGTCGTCAGCGAGAGCCAGTTCAACCAGATGTTCCCGAGCCGGAATTCCTTCTACACGTACAGTGGGCTGACGGC
>NZ_FMDK01000376.1 GCF_900091995.1 Streptomyces sp. MnatMP-M17 | reverse complement strand
GGGGGCAGCCGGACGGGCCGCCGTACCGGCGGACGGACCGGCCCTGGGGGAGAGTCGGCAGAATTGCTCAACGTACCCTTATCTCCTTAGGCGCCGCGGAAGCACTACGCTAACGGACGCCCAAGGGCGGCGGTGTTCCCCCTGCTCTCCGCCCCGGCAGCCCGTTACAGTTCCCTGCGCGGTCACGCAGCGCATCGACAGGAGAGTCCCTCGTGCCGAAGTCACGTATCCGCAAGAAGGCCGACTTCACGCCGCCTCCGGCCGCGAAGCAGGCGACCACCATAAGGCTGACCAACCGGAGCTGGGTGGCTCCGGTCATGCTGGCCATGTTCCTGATCGGACTGGCCTGGATCGTGGTCTTCTATGTGACCGACGGCGATCTCCCGCTGGAGAGCTTCGGGAACTGGAACATCGTGGTCGGGTTCGGCTTCATCGCCGCCGGCTTCGGTGTCTCGACGCAGTGGAAGTAGCGGGTCCACCGCCCGGTCGTCAAGCTCTGCCCCGACTTATCCACAGCGTTGTCCACAGCAGGGGAAAAGGTCAGACGATCTGTGGATAACTCCACGGGTCATTGACACCGGTGTGATCGCACCGACCGTTCCGATGACGTGCTCGCCCCTTGTCTCCGCTGGTCAAACCCACATCGGCGACAAGGGGTACGCATGTTCCCCACAGGATGCACAAGATCCGGCACACACTGTGGACAACTGTGGAGTACGGGCCGTACGGACCGTCCCCAGGCCGTCACGCTCGGACGACGCTCCGCCCTCCGGTGATCGCGCCCCGGGATCAGGCTCCGAACATCACGGGCAGTGTGGCGGTCCTCGCCACGACCGTCACGATCGTCGCGGCCAGCACCAGCGCACAGGTGCCGTACTGCACCAGCGCCCGGCGCTCACGAGGCGCGTGCACCATGCCTATCGCGATCACCGTGCCTGCCACCAGACCGCCGACATGTGCCTGCCAGGCGATACCGGGCCAGGTGAAGGTGAAAAGCAGATTCAGCGCGAGCAGGGCGAAGACCGGGCGCATGTCGTAGTTGAGCCGGCGCATCAGTACGGCGGTGGCACCGAGCAGTCCGAAGATGGCGCCCGAGGCGCCCAGTGAGCCCTGGTTCGGCGCGGCGAGGAGATAGGTGAAGGCGCTTCCGGCAAGTCCGGAGAGCAGATAGAGCGCCAGAAAACGGATCCGGCCGAGCGCCGCCTCCAGCGGGCCGCCGAGCCACCACAGGCCCAGCATGTTGAAGGCGATGTGCCAGGGCGCCTGGTGCAGGAAGACCGAGGTCAGCAGGCGGTACCACTGACCGTCCGCCACACCGATGAAATGGCCGACCGTGGGATCGTAGGAACGGCCCAGGAGATCAAGGTCTTCGACGAGCCGGTACTGATCGCCCACGGCGAGCACGGCGATGAAGACCGCGACATTGATGCCCAGCAGAATCTTGGTGATCAGCCGCGGGTCGGCCGCGATCGCGCCGCCGGCGAGCGTACGCGGCTGATGCGGCGCGGGACCGCGCCCCGGACCGGAACCTTGCCTCACGCACTCCGGGCAGTGGAATCCCACAGAGGCGTCGATCATGCACTCGGGACAGATGGGTCGCTCGCAGCGGGTGCACCGTATGCCGGTCTCACGGCCCGGATGCCGGTAGCAGTCGGGCAGGCCCTCGCTGACGGCGGGCTGATCCTGGCCTCCATGGCCGCCTGGCGGGTGGTCCATCGATCCCCTCGGGTCCTGGTGACGGCGGGCGGCCGACGGCCGGTGCACAGCGCACCGCCCCGCCCGTCCGGTATGTAACCACTACGGACGGGCAGGGCGGGAGGTTCCCGGAAACCCCGGGAACCGAGCAGTGCGTGGGCGGTCAGCGCGTCTCGACGACGACCGACTCGATCACCACGTCCTGCACCGGGCGGTCGGTGCGCGGGTTGGTCTGAGTGCCGATGATGGAGTCCACGACCTTCTTGCCGGCCTCGGTGCTGACCTCGCCGAAGATGGTGTGCTTCCGGGTGAGCCAGGCGGTCGGTGCCACCGTGATGAAGAACTGCGAGCCGTTGGTCCCCGGGCCGGCGTTCGCCATGGCCAGCAGGTACGGCTTGTCGAAGGCCAGGTCCGGGTGGAACTCGTCCTCGAACTCATAGCCGGGACCACCGGTGCCGTTGCCCAGCGGGTCCCCGCCCTGGATCATGAAGCCACTGATCACACGGTGGAAGACGGTGCCGTCGTACAGCCGGTCGGTGGTCTTCTTACCGGTCTCCGGGTGGGTCCACTCCCGCTCGCCCTGCGCGAGTTCGACAAAGTTCTTGACCGTCTTCGGCGCGTGGTTCGGCAGGAGCCGGATCTCGATGTCGCCGTGGTTGGTCTTCAGGGTGGCGTAAAGCTGCTCGGCCACGATCTGCCTTCCGTAAGTCTGCTCTGACTCTCACGATCCTCGCACGGAAGACAGGTGTGATGCCCGGCCGCTGCCCTTGACGGGTGTTTGCGCCCGTCTTGGGGCGATTTCGGGGCCGGATGGAGGCACGATGGAAGGAGGCGCCATGGAAGACGCCGTGGAAGACACGACGGCAGCGCGGTGTGGCAGGGCGCGGCAGGGCCCGGCGGCGAAGTCACGCCGGGAGAGGGCGGACCCGGGGGTCACGCCTGAAGGCCGGAAGGAACGCATGCCGAAGCCGCGCGTGGCTCGACTGTCCACACGCTTGTGGAACCGAAAAGGCGCGTCGTCTGCCGTGACCCGGATGCCCGCATCACATGCCGAGACCGAATCAAGCAGGCATGATCTCGAAAAGGGTGGACAGGCGAAAATACGGAACGCCACCAAGGAGGATGATCCTGTGACCCGCATGGACAGCGTGCGCACCGCTACCGGTTCGGCGAAGGAGAGCGTGCAGCACGCCGCGGAAGTGGTGGCTCCCTATGCCGGTACGGCCAAGGAGCAGGCCGCTCTCTACGCACACGAGGCGCGCGTGAGGCTCGCCCCGACAATGACGAAGGCCGCTCAGCAGGCTCGTATCCAGTACGGCGTCCATGTGGCGCCCAGGGTGCCCCCAAAGGTCGATGTCGCGGCTCACCGTGCCGCCTTCCACACCCGGCAGGCCGCCCGTCAGGCGGCGGACTACACGGTGCCGAGGGTCGGGCACGCGATGGCCACTGCGGGGCCGGTCGCCGAGCAGGCCGCGGCGCGTTCGGCGGCTGCCCTGGCAGCTCTGCGCGGACAGGTCACCGCGAAGGAGATCCAGAAGCTGGTGAGAAAGCATGAGCGGCGGGCCAGGGCCGGACGGCTGGCCAAGGGCCTGGCGGCTCTCGGTGTGCTGGCCGGTGGCGCCTTCGCCGCCTGGAAGTGGTGGGACAAGCAGGCGAACCCGGACTGGCTGGTGGAACCTCCGGCCGCTACCGAGGTCTCGGAGCGCGGCCCGCTGACGTCCGTCGACGGCAGCCATGTGGTCGATCCGCTCGATCCCGAGGTACAGGCGAAGGCTCGACAGGCGGAGGCGGAGGCGGAGGCGGAGGCACGTCGCCGGGGCGACCGTCCTTGATCACGCTGCGGGTCCGCGCGCTGCGCGTTCGTACGCCGTACGGGTGTGCCAGGTCCGGCGGGCGCCGGGAGTGCGCGGGAACGCTGCCGGCTCACGCGGCGACAAGTGCCGCGTCCGCGGCGTGAGCGTTCGCGCGAGCCGCTTCGGCGTCGGCCGCGCTCGGCGTACCCGCGGGCAGATGGCGGACGGACGGAGACGAACCATGTGCCTCGGCGTTGATCCGCTGCTTGATCGTGGGCGGCAGCGACCGATCGCGTGACGCCGTCGCTCGGGGCACGGATGCCCGTGCGGGTTCGGCCTCGGCCTGCTCGACGGGCTGCGCGGCGGCCGGCGCCGGCACGGGCTGCTCGACCGGCTGCTGCACGGCACTGCCGGCAGCCGCGGCCG
>NZ_FMDK01000082.1 GCF_900091995.1 Streptomyces sp. MnatMP-M17 | reverse complement strand
GCAGGCGCGCCGTCCGCGGCCGACGCGCGCAGGAGCTGGGCGAGTCCCTCCTCCAGACTGACCGTGTCCAGCACCGGATCAAAACCGGGCTCTTGATAAGAGCCGGACTCCGGATAGGCGTCGGGGCGGTCCGGATATCCTCCGGATTCCATATAAACGCCGGGATCCGGATAGCCGACGGACTCCTGCGGAGAACCGTTCCCCTCCGACAAGTCCGTTCCATAGGGCTCCCTGGCCTCGGCGAACCGAATGTAGTGCGGATCATGGAAATCAGCGTGATCATGCATGGCACACCTGTCCCGGCCCGCCGTCGGAACCGAGAGCGGCGGCCCGGGGCGCCGACATACCGATATGGCGGTGGAATCCGTCCTCGATACGGTCCATGACACGCATGAACTCGTCCAGCAGATCAGCGCACTGGTCCGGTTCCACCAGGCGGGCGCCACGGACCGGCGGTCCCGCGTCACCGCCCCGCTCCGCGTTCGCCGGGGATCCGGCCACGCCGACGGCGGCAGCGCCCAAGCTCCAACTAATGGGCCAAGAATGCGAATTCGGTGACGTCATACGCAGTAAACGAACGAACACCTTCTGACAGTTGCCCGGCAATAGAGTGACCCACCAGCACATGACCATACCGTCGCCGATCACGCGCCGGAGCGCGCGAGAATTACCATCGGCCTAATCACTCACCTGTATCGATATCGCCCTGAGGACGGCCGGTCGCGGTCGCGTCCGGTCACACGGCTCACTTGATCCGACAGGAACCGGACACCGCCCATGACCCAACCGCGGGCTCGGCAGAGGCGGTTCGATTCCGGCGTAACGCGCCTGTGACGCACTTCACCCGCACGGTGGTCATCGCGCGCGGCGCGGTCAAGGCACGGCCACACCTCCGAACGGCTGACCGCAGAATCGATTCATCGACGGCCATTCGTGCGACGACGGCGTGCGGGCACACGTTGGCGCGGACATTGCTGGTTCTCTTCCTCCCGCCCCACGCACCGCCGCCGGACCGGTGCCCAGGGTCGTCACACCGGTCAGGAGACAGGCATGCAGTACGAAATGCGCGCGGAGTACGCGGACGACTCGTCGCCCCGCGACCGGTACCCCCGACTGGAGGTATGGCACATCACACGGGTGGACGAGTCGGCCGCGCTGTGCGGACGGGATCTGGACGAGGACGCCCTCACGCAGTCGACGGACGCATGGGGCACGCCCGCCGGCCGGCCGCTCTGCCATGCTTGCGGCGCTCTCTACATCCACCAGGTTCCCTGAGGTCATCCACCAGGCCCCTGAGGTCATTCGCCTGGTCAACGGAGGGCCGTGGTCCGCTCAGCGAACACCCATGACCGATTTGCTCTCTTGACGGTAAGTCAAGCTCTCACTCACCATTCAGCACGCACAGCGCACCAATAGCTCCAACGCCCCTCGTCGCAGTCGCCGTGGGGCGTCTTGCACGTTCCGTCCTTGTCCCCGTACGGAATCCGGAGCCCCCACATGAAACTCTCCGTTCCCGGAGTGCGCCGAATACCGGCCATACGCGCCATTCCCGCGATATCCGCCAGAGTCGCCCTGCCCGTCGGGCTGGCTCTCGCCGGGCTGGTCGCCGCCACCGCGCCAAGTGCGACCGCGGCCCCCGCCGCCTCGCTCAGACCCGTGCAGTCCGCGCCGGCGGCCGTCCTCGCGGCCCCGGACATCCCGCTCGCCAACGTCAAGGCGCATCTCTCCCAGCTCTCGTCGATCGCCGCCGCCAACGGCGGCAACCGCGCCCACGGACGCGCCGGCTATCTGGCCTCCGTCAACTATGTGAAGGGCAAGCTGGACGCGGCCGGATTCACCACCACCGTCCAGCAGTTCACCTCCAGCGGTGCCACCGGCTACAACCTGATAGCCGACTGGCCGGGCGGTGATCCGAACCAGGTCATCATGTCCGGCTCGCACCTCGACTCGGTCACCGCGGGCGCCGGTATGAACGACAACGGTTCGGGCTCCTCGGCCATTCTGGAGACCGCGCTCGCCGTCTCCCGCGCCCAGCTCCGGCCGGACAAGCACCTCCGCTTCGCCTGGTGGGGCGCCGAGGAGCTGGGTCTGGTCGGGTCCAGGTACTACGTCACCAACCTGCCGACCGCCGACCGCGCGAAGATCAGCGGCTATCTGAACTTCGACATGATCGGCTCCCCGAACCCCGGATACTTCGTCTACGACGACGATCCGACGATCGAGCAGACCTTCAAGGACTACTACGCGGGCCTCGGTATCCCGACCGAGATCGAGACCGAGGGCGACGGCCGCTCCGACCACGCTCCGTTCAAGAATGTGGGCATCCCGGTCGGCGGGCTCTTCAGCGGCGCCGACTACATCAAGACCGCGGCGCAGGCACAGAAGTGGGGCGGCACCTCCGGGCAGGCCTTCGACCGCTGCTACCACTCCTCCTGCGACACTACGGCGAACATCAACGACACCGCGCTCGACCGCAACAGCGACGCCGTCGCCTACGCGGTCTGGACGCTGTCGGCCGCCACCGTCCCGCCGCCCGCCGGTACGGTCTTCGAGACCCTTACGGATGTCGCCATCCCGGACAACGGCGCCGCCATCACCTCCTCGCTGAACGTCACGGGCATCACGGGCAACGCTCCTCCGACACTGCGGGTGGGCGTGGACATCAAGCACACCTGGCGCGGCGATGTGGTCATCGATCTGATCGGCCCGAGCGGCACGGCCTACCGGCTGAAGAACTCCAGCAGCAGCGACTCGGCGGACAATGTGATCGCCACCTACACGGTGAACGCGTCGACGGAGGTCGCCAGCGGGCTCTGGAGGCTGCGCGTCCAGGACGTCGCGGCACAGGACACGGGTTACATCGACAGCTGGCGGCTCACCTTCTGACGCCTGCTGCCGCTTTCTGATGCCGACTGGCACCCTCTGACGCACGTCGGCACCGTCTCTGTCCGCCTGGGCACATCTGCCACCGTGCCCAGGCGGACAGCGGACAGCCGACCGTCAGCGCCATGTACGGCTCAGGCCGTGATGTCCTTCGCCGTGAACCGCGCCCAGGCCGCAGAGCCGAACACGGCCGCGTACAACGCCTGGAGACCGAGGTTCTTGACGATCTCGTCCCAGTAGACCGGCTCGCGCAGCAGATCCGCGAACGACAGCCAGTAGTGCGGGAAGAGATACGGCTGTATCGCGTGCAACTGCGGGATGGTGTCCAGGATCTGCACCGTGATCAGCAGCCCCACGGTCGCCGCCATCGCCGCGATCCCGCTGTTGGTCAGGGTGGAGAGGAACAGGCCCAGCGCCGCGAGTCCGATCAGCGAGGCGGCCACGATCACGGCGATCAGCAGGGCCCGTATCAGACCGTCCCCGAAGGAGATACGGGTGCCCGAGATCGTGGTGACCTCGCCCAGCGGGAAGAGCAGCGCGCCTACGGCGAGTGCCGAGGCGGCCACGACCAGTGTGGCGACCAGACAGAAGGCCATCGTGGAGGCGTATTTGGCGAGCAGCAACCGGGTCCGGCCGGCCGGCGCGACCAGGAGATAGCGCAGCGTGCCGCCATGGGCCTCGCCCGCGATCGCGTCGCCCGCTATGACTCCGACCGCCATCGGCAGAAAGACCGGCAGAGTGGCGGCGAGCGCGGCGAAGACCAGGAAGAGCCCGTTGTTGGTGATCTGAGTGAGAAAGGCCGGGCCGCCCTGCGGGCCGCCGCCCACGCCTCCGCCGTCGCCCGTCTGGATCTTCACGGCGATACCGATGAGAACGGGAACGGCCGCCAGCACACCCAGCAGCGCGAGCGTGCGCCAGCGCCGGAAGGTGGTGGTCAGCTCGGAGCCGAACAGCCCGAGCGTCCACCACAGCCTGGGCCCACGCACCCCGGCCTCGTCCGGCGGCCCGCCCACCACGGCCAACGCCTCGACCTCAGCCCGCGACATCGAAGCCCTCCCCGGTCAGCGCCACAAAGGCGTCCTCCAGCGAGACACGCTCGATACCGAAGGCACGCACCCGCACCCCGGCCCGTACGAGCGCGGCATTCACATCCGCCGGATCCACCGGCTCGCCCTCGCCCGTGGGCAGCTCCCCGCTCACCCGGTCGTCCGTCACGGTCACCTCGACCACTCCGAGGCCCTTCAGCACCCGGGCGGCCTCGCCCTGGTCGGGTGTGGTGACGGCCAGCCTGCCCCGGGTCCCGGCCGCCAGCTCGGCGACCGTCCCCTGGGTGATCAGCCGTCCCTGGGCCATCACGGCGGCATGCGTGCACACCTGCTCGATCTCATCGAGGAGATGCGAGGAGAGGAAGACGGTCGTGCCATCGGCCGCCAGCTCCCGCACCAGGGCCCTGATCTCCCGCATGCCCTGCGGATCGAGCCCGTTCGTGGGCTCGTCGAGCACCAGCAGCCGACGTGGTTGCAGAAGGGCGGCGGCGAGCCCGAGCCGCTGCTTCATCCCGAGGGAGTACGCCTTGGCCTTCTTGCCCGCGGCGGCGGTCAGCCCGACCCGGTCCAGGGCGTCGGCCACCCGGGCGCGGCGGGTGCGGGGATCGGCCGTCGGATCCGCCGAGTCGTACCGTACGAGATTGTCGCGGCCGGTCAGATAGCCGTACAGCGCGGGCCCCTCGATCAGCGCGCCCACCTGCGGCAGTACGGCGCGGGCCGCGCGCGGCACAGGGCGGCCGAGAAGCGTGGCCGAGCCGGCCGTCGGCTGGATCAGCCCCATCAGCATCCGGATGGTGGTGGTCTTGCCCGATCCATTGGGACCGAGGAAGCCGAAGACGCTGCCTGCGGGGACGGTCAGATCGAGACGGTCGACGGCGAGCTGCCCGCCGCGGAAGCGCTTGGTGAGCCCGCGTGTCTCGATCACATGGGACACGCCGGGACCGCCGGGCGCACCCGGCTCGCCCGGCCCGCCGGGCACTGCTGCGGTGACGGCTGTCATCCCACTCCCCCGTTCTCGCTCTCGTCGGGCACCCTTTCGAGAACGGACCGGCCCCGGTCAGCGTTCCGCCCCGCCGCACATGACATGCGACGGGGCGGTCGGCTAGCGGGTCACTTGGCCTCGTTGGCGGCCTTGACCAGCACGTCCTTCGTCACGGCACCGACGTAGACCTTTCCGTCGTCCGTCAGCAGAGCATTGACGAGACGGGTCTTGTAGACGGTGCCCGAGCCGAACGCGCCCGTGGCCTTGTCGCCCAGCGCGTCGAGGAACGACTGCGCCTCGGCCGGCAGGTCACCCGACGTCGCCGACGGCACATCCGTGCCCTCCGGAGTCGCCAGCTCGTAGACGGCGTTCCAGCCCTTGCCGATGACCTTCTGGCCACCGGACTCCGCGAAGGCACCCGCGTCCGCCTTCGGGACCTCCGGCGCCTTGTGGTCCTCGGCCTGTGTCACCTTCGTGCCCTTGGGAGGCGTGAAGTCGAAGGTCGAGGCGGCGGGCTTGGCGAAGTCGACCTTGGTGAAGCCGATGTCGATCACGGCCTTGCCACCGCTGCTCGGCGTGAGCGTGAACTTGAGCGGAGTGCCGGTCTCCGCGTCGACCGCGATCTTGATCGAGCCGACCGTCGAACCGGACTGCTTGGGCTTGACGAGGAGCTGGTAGGCGTCACGCCCGGCGATCCGGGCCGTGCCGTCGACCGTCACCGAGGTGGTGTCGGCCGAGGCCTTCAGCGCCTCCTTGGCGAAGTCCTGAGGCGTGGCCGGCGCGCCTTCGGCCCCGGCGCCCTTCTCGATCCGCTGGTGCTCACCCTTCGCACCCTTCTGACCGTGCTCGCCGTCCTTCGGCGAGGCCGCGTGGTACGCCTCGTTGGAGGCGCTGTCGTACGCCCAGACCTCGTCGCCGTTGTGGATCAGGCTGTACTCGGCGGCGTCGTCCTGGATCGAGACCTTCTGCTTGTCGGGACCGTCCGTCGCGACGCGCAGCGTGTGCGTGCCGGTGGTCAGCTCCATCAGCTTGGCGTTCGGATCCGCGGTGGAACCGCTCGCGCCCGCGCCGCCCTTGGGGACGAGCGCGCTGCCCGCCGCTCCTCCGAGGCCGCCCAGCGAGGGAAGCCCCAGATCCGTGGTGATCTTCACCGAGCCCGAGAGCTGCTCGGTGTCCGACGCGGCGATCTTCTCGATGAGCTCCTGCGCGCTGATCTTCGGCAGTTCGGGATCTCCGGTCGCGGCCAGTGCCGGGACGAGCCCGATGGTCGCCGCAGCCACTCCCGCCACCGCGACAGGGACCGCGTAACGCGTCGCCATACGACGGCCCGCGCGCGGCTCCCTGCCCTCCTCGGTGGTCTGTGCGCTGTCGTTCGGTGCCATGTGTGCCCTACCTCCGTGGTCGGCGGCCTTCCGTCCTCTGCACGTGTCCACTCCGCGCCGCCATTCTCACCCGAATTGGTCAGGAGTGGTGTTGTCCATCTGACCAAATCGGCCCGGCGTAAGCGTCAGACCCCGGGTGCAACTTCCCGTACTGCTCTGGGATGACATTCGGACGAGATGCCTCCCCTGCCCAGTAGGGGACGCCCTGACACGGCGGTCACCGCCACCACATGAGTGATGACGGGCCGTCAGCCCATCCGAGGGACGGCCGCGAAGAAGGCCGGCCGGAGCGCGGCGAAGCGGCGGCGGAAGCCGTCAGCCCGCGCGGTGGACCACCGCGTCGCAGAGCTCCACCAGCGCCGACTTCGCGTAGCACTCCGGCAGCGGCGTCAGCGTGGCGCGCGCCTCCTCCGCGTATCGCACGGTGTCGCGCCGCGCCTGCTCCAGCGCCGGATGGACACGCAGCCGGCGCAGCGCCTCCGCGTGCCGCGCGTCGTCCGCCAGATCGCCGTCCAGCAGCTCGACCAGCGCCAGATCCTCCGGGAGTCCGTGTGCCTCGGCCTGCGCGCGCAGCAGCAGCACCGGCAGCGTCGGAATGCCCTCGCGCAGATCCGTACCGGGTGTCTTGCCCGACTCGTGCGAGTCGCTGGCGATGTCGAGGACGTCGTCGGCGAGCTGGAAGGCGACGCCGAGCCGCTCGCCGTACTGGGTCAGGATGTCGACAACGGTCTCGTCCACGCCGGACATCATCGCGCCGAACCGGCCGGAGACGGCGATCAGGGAGCCCGTCTTGCCACCGATGACATCGAGATAGTGGTCGACCGGATCGCGTCCGTCGCGCGGTCCCGCCGTCTCCAGGATCTGGCCCGTCACCAGCCGTTCGAACGCCTCCGCCTGGACACGGACGGCCTCGGGGCCCAGATCCGCCAGGATGTGCGAGGCGCGCGCGAAGAGAAAGTCACCCGTGAGGACGGCGACCGAATTGCCCCAGCGGGCATTGGCGCTGTCCACACCGCGGCGGACCTCCGCCACGTCCATCACGTCGTCGTGGTAGAGCGTCGCGAGATGCGTCAGCTCGACAACCACGGCCGCGGGCACGACCCCGGGCGCGTACGGATCACCGAACTGGGCCGCGAGCATCACCAGCAGCGGCCTGAACCGTTTGCCGCCGGCCCGGACCAGATGCTGAGCTGCCTCCGTGATGAAGGGCACCTCGCTCTTGGTGGCTTCGAGCAGCCCCGCCTCGACAGCCGCCAGTCCGGTCTGGACATCGGCCTCAAGAGCCTGGTCCCGCACGCTCAGCCCGAACGGCCCGACGACGGTCACGAGAAGTACTCCTGTCTGCTGACGATCACACGGATTGTCGATGTGTCGCTGTCATCACTCAAGTCAGCGTATCCGGTCGCCTTTCGATCACCATGGGCGCCTTCCCGGCACCGCCGGTATGTTCGGGATCAGTCATACGACCGGGAGCGGTCGTTTTATCCGGAACGGTGACCGACACACGGGCGAACACGGAGCAGCCGCCATCTGGCGACGCGCACCCGAGCCGATGCGCACGACAGGCCCCGCGGACCGCGGACCGGCTGCCGGTTCGGGGCTACCGCCGGTACGGTCACCGGGCCGCCGGGCACACCCTGCACTTTTCGGTCGAAGCGGGCTTTTCGCCAGTGCCGTGGCGGGGCAACGTCGACGTAACGTGTCCTGCATCGATCCGGAAAGCGAGGCAGCACCCATGCCCGAGCAGAGCCCGCTCGTACCGGCCGAGGGCGACCCCTTCGGCCCGCACAACCTCCCGTACGGAGTCTTCTCCACGGCCGACGAGCCCGACCGCCGTCGGCTGGGCGTCCGTATCGGCGATCAGGTGCTCGACGCGGGAGCCGCGGCGAACGCCCTGGGCTCCCCGTACGCGGCGCTGCTCGACCGGCCGAGCCTCAACCCGCTGATGGCCGCCGGACGCACGGCCTGGCGCGATGTACGGCGGGCCCTGACCGCATGGGTCACCGTCCCCGCGCACCGGGCGGACATAGAGCCTCTGCTCCACCCGCTCACCGCCGTCACCCTGCATCTGCCGTACAAGGTCGCGGACTATGTCGACTTCTACGCGAGCGAGCACCACGCCACCAATGTGGGCCGGATCTTCCGGCCCGACGGCGCCGCGCTGACGCCCAACTGGAAGCATCTTCCGATCGGTTACCACGGCCGGGCCGGCACGATCGTCGTATCCGGTACGGATGTGGTGCGGCCGTCGGGCCAGCGCAAGGCGCCCTCCGATCCGGCACCCGTCTTCGGGCCCTCCGGCAAGCTCGACATCGAGGCGGAGGTCGGCTTTGTCGTCGGTACGCCCTCGCCACAGGGCACGGCGGTGGAGTCGGCCTCCTTCCGCGACCATGTCTTCGGGCTCTCCCTCCTCAACGACTGGTCGGCGCGGGACATCCAGGCGTGGGAGTACGTACCGCTCGGCCCGTTCCTCGGGAAGTCCTTCGCCACCTCCGTCTCGGCCTGGGTGACTCCGCTGGAGGCCCTGGACGCGGCCCGGGTTGCGCCTCCGGCCCGCACCGACGCGCTGCTCCCGTATCTGGACGACGCGGACGACGAGGAGCCGGGCGGCTTCGATCTGCGGATCACGGTGTCCCTGAACGGCCAGGTGATCTCCGAGCCGCCGTTCTCGGCGATGTACTGGACGGCGGCCCAGCAGTTGGCCCATCTGACGGTCAACGGCGCCTCGCTCCGTACGGGCGACCTCTTCGCGTCAGGTACGGTCAGCGGTCCGGCCCGCGAGGAGCGCGGCTCCCTCCTCGAACTCACCTGGAACGGCACCGAGCCGCTCGAACTGCCCGACGGCAAGCGGACGTTCCTTGAGGACGGCGACGAGGTCACCCTGACGGCCTGGGCTCCGGGCCCCGACGGCACCCGCGTCGGGCTCGGCGAGGTGACGGGCCGGATCGTCTCCGGATGAGCCACGGACGATGCCCGACGCACAGGGCCCGGCACCTCGATGAGATGCCGGGACCTGTCGTATATACGTCTACGGGTACGCCGGGTCTATGGGTATGCCGGAGAGAGGCCGGGACGCACGGGCCACGCGGGATGCGCGCCCCGCGCTCCGGCGTCCCTAGGTCCTGTCCGGCCGGACAGGACCTAGCGCACAAAGCCTCCGGCCTGGCTCGCCAGATCCAGGAAGTACTGCGGCGCCACACCCAGCACCAGCGTGACGACGACACCGATGCCGATCGCCATCGTCGTCAGCGCCGAGGGCACCGCGACCGTCGGGCCCTCGGGCCTCGGCTCGCTGAAGAACATCAGCACGATCACCCGGATGTAGAAGAACGCCGCGATCGCCGAGGCGATCACACCGACCACCACCAGCGCGCCCGCGCCTCCGTCGGCCGCCGCCTTGAACACCGCGAATTTCCCGGAGAAGCCCGAGGTCAGCGGGATACCGGCGAAGGCGAGCAGAAAGACCGCGAAGACCGCCGCCACCAGCGGTGAACGCCGCCCGAGCCCGGCCCACTTGGACAGATGCGTCGCCTCGCCGCCCGCGTCCCGTACGAGTGTGACGACCGCGAACGCGCCGATCGTGACGAAGGAGTACGCCCCCAGGTAGAAGAGGACGGACGAGATGCCCTCGGGCGTCGCGGCGATCACACCGGCCAGGATGAAGCCCGCGTGCGCGATCGAGGAGTACGCCAGCAGCCGCTTTATATCGGTCTGGGTGATCGCGACGATCGCGCCACCCAGCATGGTGACGATGACGACGGCCCACATGACCGGCCGCCAGTCCCAGCGCAGCCCCGGCAGCACGACATACAGCAGCCGCAGCAGCGCGCCGAAGGCCGCCACCTTCGTCGCCGCGGCCATGAAGCCGGTGACGGGCGTGGGCGCGCCCTGGTAGACATCCGGCGTCCACATGTGGAACGGCACCGCGCCGACCTTGAAGAGCAGTCCCATCAGGATCAGCGCGCCGCCGATGAGCAGCAGCGCGTCATTGCCCATGGTGTCCGCGAGCGCCGGGCTGACGTTCTGGACGGTGCCGTCGACGACCTCCGCGATCCGCGCGTACGACACGGAGCCCGCGTACCCGTAGAGCAGTGCGATCCCGAAGAGCAGGAACGCCGACGAGAAGGCGCCCAGCAGGAAGTACTTGACCGCGGCCTCCTGCGACATCAGCCGCTTGCGGCGGGCGAGGGCGCAGAGGAGATAGAGCGGCAGCGAGAAGACTTCCAGCGCGATGAAGAGCGTCAGCAGATCGTTGGCCGCCGGGAAGACCAGCATGCCCGCGACGGCGAACAGGGCCAGCGGGAACACCTCGGTGGTGGTGAACCCGGCCCTGACCGCGGCCTTCTCGCTCTCGCTGCCGGGCACGGCCGCGGCCTGCGCGGCGAAGGAGTCGATCCGGTTGCCGTGCGACTCCGGATCGAGCCGGCGCTCGGCGAAGGTGAACACGGCGACGACCGAGGCCAGCAGGATCGTGCCCTGGAGGAAGAGCGTCGGGCCGTCGATGGCGATGGCGCCCATCGCCGCGATGTGCTTCTTCGAGGTGCCGTATCCGCCGGCCGCCAGGGCGACCACCGACGCGAAGGCGGCGGCCAGGGCGACCACGGAGAGGAAGAGCTGCGCGTGATAGCGCGCCTTGCGCGGAAGGAACGCCTCGATCAGGATCCCGAGGACGGCGGCGCCCGCCACGATCAAGGTCGGTGCCAACTGCGCGTATTCGATGTTCGGGGCCGGGATCTTGTCGATCCCGTCGGCCGCCGTCGTTGTCCACAGGCTGTGGACGGCTGTCGCACTCACGGGGCGGCCTCCACCTCGGGCTTGGGATCGGTCTGCTGTACGTCGGACAACGTGTGCTCCACCGCCGGATTGACGATCTCGGTGAGCGGCTTGGGATAGACACCCAGGAAGAGGAGCAGCGCGATCAGCGGCGCGACGACCACGAGCTCCCGGACCCTCAGATCGGGCATGGTCCTGACCTCGGCCTTCACCGGTCCGGTCATCGTGCGCTGGTAGAGCACGAGGACATAGAGCGCGGCGAGCACGATGCCGATGGTGGCGATGATGCCGACCACCGGATATCTGCTGAAGGTGCCGACCAGGACCAGGAACTCACTGACGAACGGCGAGAGCCCCGGCAGCGAGAGCGTGGCCAGACCGCCGATCAGGAAGGTGCCCGCGAGCACCGGTGCGACCTTCTGCACACCGCCGTAGTCCGCGATGAGCCGCGAGCCGCGCCGGGTGATCAGGAAGCCGGCCACCAGCATCAGCGCGGCCGTCGAGATCCCGTGGTTGACCATGTAGAGCGTGGCGCCCGACTGGCCCTGGCTGGTCATCGCGAAGATGCCCATGATGATGAAGCCGAAGTGCGAGATCGACGCGTACGCGATCAGCCGCTTTATGTCGCGCTGGCCGACCGCGAGCAGTGCTCCGTAGACGATGCTGATCAGCGCCAGCACCAGGATCACCGGAGTGGCCCACTTGGACGCCTCCGGGAAGAGCTGGAGGCAGAAGCGCAGCATCGCGAAGGTGCCGACCTTGTCGACCACCGCGGTGATCAGTACGGCGACGGGCGCGGTGGACTCGCCCATGGCGTTGGGCAGCCAGGTGTGCAGCGGCCACAGCGGCGCCTTCACCGCGAACGCGAAGAAGAAGCCGAGGAAGAGCCAGCGCTCGGTGCTGGTCGCGATCGACAGCGAGCCGTTGGCCCGTGCCTCGGCGATCTCGGAGAGCGAGAAGGTCCCGGCGACGACATAGAGCCCGATGACCGCGGCCAGCATGATCAGGCCGCCGACGAGGTTGTAGAGGAGGAACTTGACCGCCGCGTACGAGCGCTGCGTCGCCGCCGCCTCGTCCCCGCCCGCATGAGCCCGGTCCCCGAAGCCGCCGATGAGGAAGTACATCGGGATGAGCATGGCTTCGAAGAGGATGTAGAAGAGGAAGACGTCGGTGGCCTCGAAGGAGAGGATCACCATCGCCTCGACCATCAGGATCAGCGCGAAGAAGCCCTGGGTGGGCCGCCAGCGGCGGTTCGGCCGGGCGTCCTCCAGCGGATCGGCGTCATGCCAGCCGGCCAGGATCACAAACGGGATCAGCAGCGCGGTCAGCGCGAGGAGCGCCACACCGATACCGTCCACGCCCAGTTCGTACCGCACGCCGAAGTCGGAGATCCAGGCGTGCGACTCGGTGAGCTGATACCGGGCGCCGCCCGGCTCGAAGCGCACCACGACCAGGGCGGCCAGCACCATGGTGGCGAGCGAGAAGACCAGCGCCAGCCACTTGGCGGCGGTGCGCCGGGCGGCCGGGACGGCCGCCGTGGCGATCGCGCCGACCGCGGGCAGTACCGCCGTGGCCGTCAGAAGAGGGAACGACATTTCCGGTTACACCGCCCTCATCAGCAGGGTCGCGGCGATGAGCACTGCCGTACCTCCGAACATCGAGACCGCATAGGTGCGGGCGTAGCCGTTCTGCAGCTTGCGCAGCCGGCCGGAGAGCCCGCCGAACGACGCCGCGGTGCCGTTGACCACTCCGTCGACCAGGGTGTGGTCGACATAGACCAGGGAGCGGGTGAGGTGCTCGCCGCCGCGGACCAGGACCACATGGTTGAAGTCGTCCTGGAGCAGATCGCGGCGGGCGGCCCTGGTGAGCAGCGAGCCGCGCGGCGCGGTCACCGGGACCGGCCCGCGTCCGTACATCAGCCAGGCCAGCGCTGCACCGATCACCAGGACGACCATGGTGGCGCCGGTGACGGTGGCCGCGCTGATCGGCGATTCTCCGTGGTGGTACGAGGTGACCGGCTCCAGCCAGTGCACGAACCGGTCGCCGATGGCGAAGAAGCCGCCCGCGAAGACCGAGCCGAAGGCCAGGATGATCATCGGGATGGTCATGGACCTCGGCGACTCGTGCGGATGCGGCTCGTGCCCGTGCTCGTCCGGCTGCCAGCGCTTCTCGCCGAAGAAGGTCAGCAGCATCACCCTGGTCATGTAGAAGGCGGTGATCGCCGCGCCGAGCAGAGTGACGGAGCCGAGGATCCAGCCCTGTGCACCGCCCTTGGCGAAGGCCGCCTCGATGATCAGGTCCTTGGAGAAGAAACCGGAGAGACCCGGGAAGCCGATGATCGCCAGATAGCCGAGACCGAAGGTGACGAAGGTGACCGGCATGTGCTTGCGCAGACCGCCGTACTTCCGCATGTCGACCTCGTCGTTCATGCCGTGCATGACCGAACCGGCGCCGAGGAAGAGCCCGGCCTTGAAGAAGCCGTGCGTCACCAGGTGCATGATCGCGAAGACATAGCCGATCGGGCCGAGGCCCGCCGCCAGGATCATGTAGCCGATCTGCGACATCGTCGAGCCCGCGAGGGCCTTCTTGATGTCGTCCTTCGCGCAACCGACGATCGCACCGAAGAGGAGCGTGACCGCGCCGACCACCACGACCACCAACTGGGCGTCCGGAGCGGCGTTGAAGATGGCGCCGGAGCGGACGATCAGATACACGCCCGCGGTCACCATCGTCGCCGCGTGGATCAGGGCCGAGACCGGAGTCGGGCCCTCCATGGCGTCACCGAGCCAGGACTGGAGCGGCACCTGGGCCGACTTGCCGCACGCGGCGAGCAGGAGCATCAGCCCGATCGCCGTCATCTTCCCTTCGGTGGCGTCCCCGGTGGAGCCGAGGACCGGGCCGAAGGCGAAGGTCCCGAAGGTGGTGAACATCAGCATGACCGCGATCGACAGACCCATGTCACCGACGCGGTTGACCAGGAAGGCCTTCTTGGCAGCGGTGGCCGCGCTGGGCTTGTGCTGCCAGAACCCGATGAGCAGATACGAGGCGAGACCGACGCCCTCCCAGCCGAAGTACAGCAGGAGGTAGTTGTCGGCGAGGACCAGCAGGAGCATCGCCGCCAGGAACAGATTCAGATAGCCGAAGAAGCGGCGCCGCCGCTCGTCGTGCTCCATGTATCCGATCGAGTAGATGTGGATCAGCGTGCCCACACCGGTGATCAGCAGGACGAAGGTCATCGACAACTGGTCGAGCTGGAAGGCGACATCCGCCTGGAAGCTCTCGACGGGAATCCAGCTGAAGAGATGCTGGTGCAGCGTGCGTCCGTCGCCGCTCCTGCCGAGCATGTCGCTGAACAGCACCACGCCGATCACGAACGACGCCGCGGCCAGCAGTGTGCCGAGCCAGTGGCCCACACGGTCGAGCCGGCGGCCCCCGCAGAGGAGGACCGCAGCTCCCAGTAGAGGCGCCGCGATGAGCAGCGCGATCAAGTTCTCCACGATTCAGCGACCCCTCAGAGCTTCATCAGACTGGCGTCGTCGACCGAGGCCGAGTGGCGGGAACGGAACACGGACACGATGATCGCCAGTCCGACCACGACCTCCGCGGCGGCGACGACCATGGTGAAGAAGGCGATGATCTGGCCGTCGAGATTGCCGTGCATCCGGGAGAAGGTCACGAACGCGAGATTGCAGGCGTTGAGCATCAGCTCGACACACATGAAGACCACGATCGCGTTCCGCCGGATCAGTACACCGGCGGCGCCGATGGTGAACAGGAGGGAGGCGAGATAGAGGTAGTACACCGGATTCATGAGTTGACCTCCTCCTCGTCGCGGCCGAGCCGCTCCGCGGAGCGCCGCTCCAGCGCCTTCAGGTCCGCGATCGCCTCGTTCGACACATCGCGGATCTGGCCGCGGGCCTTCAGCGTCTTGTTGACCGTCAGCTCGGAGGCCGTGCCGTCCGGCAGCAGACCGGCGATGTCCACCGCGTTGTGCCGGGCGTAGACACCGGGCGCCGGCAGCGGCGGAAGCTGTGTGCCCTTGCGCACCCGCTCCTCGGCCATCTCCCGCTGTGTCTTGGCCCGTTCGGTGCGCTCCCGGTGCGTCAGCAGCATCGCGCCGACGGACGCGGTGATCAGCAGCGCGCCCGTGATCTCGAAGGCGAAGACGTACTTGGTGAAGAGCAGCGCGGCCAGTCCTTCGACATTGCCGCCGGCGTTGGCCTGGCCGAGTCCCGTGAAGGAGTTCAGCGAGGCATTGCCGATGCCCGCGATCAGCAGCGCGCCGAAGCCGACTCCACAGAGAGCGGCCAGCCAACGCTGGCCCTTGAGCGTCTCCTTGAGGGAGTCGGCGGCGGTGACACCGACCAGCATGACCACGAAGAGGAACAGCATCATGATCGCGCCGGTGTAGACGATGATCTGGACGACGCCCAGGAAATACGCGCCGTTGGCCAGATAGAAGACCGCCAGGACAATCATCGTGGCGGCGAGACTCAGCGCGCTGTGCACGGCCTTCTTCATCAGGATCGTACAGAGCGCGCCGATCACCGCGACGGTGCCGAGGATCCAGAACTGCACGGCCTCCCCGGTCGAGGTGGTGGAGGCCGCGGCGGTGACGGACGTCAGCGAGCTGACGGAGGCGGCGAGCGTGCTCATGCGCCGGCCCCCTCGCCGGACGGAGTCTCGCCCTTGCTCACCGCGACCTGCCGGACCGTGCCGGGCGCGGCCTCGGTGACCAGACCGCGGTAGTAGTCCTGCTCGTCCGTGCCGGGGAAGATCGAGTGCGGTGTCTCGACCATGCCCTCCTGGAGCCCCGCGAGGAGCTGCTCCTTCGTATAGATCAGATTCTCGCGGGAGCTGTCGGCCAGCTCGAAGTCATTGGTCATCGTGAGCGCCCGGGTCGGGCACGCCTCGATGCACAGACCACAGAGGATGCAGCGCGCGTAGTTGATCTGGTAGACGCGGCCGTACCGCTCGCCCGGGGAGTAGCGCTCCTCCTCGGTGTTGTCCGCGCCTTCCACATAGATCGCGTCCGCCGGGCAGGCCCAGGCGCACAGCTCGCAGCCGATGCACTTCTCCAGGCCGTCCGGATGCCGGTTGAGCTGGTGCCGGCCGTGGAAGCGCGGAGCCGTCACCTTCTGCTGTTCCGGATACTGCTCGGTCAGCCGCTTCTTGAACATGGCCTTGAAGGTCACGCCGAAGCCGGCCACCGGATTCCGGGGAGGACGGGGGATGTCCCCGTGCGAAGAATCAGACACCGTCAGCCTCCTTTCCGTCACTCTCGGTTCCGTCACTCACAGTATTGGCCCCACCACTGACAATCAGCTCCCGCTCCCGCCTCGGCCGCCTGCGCGGTACGGGCGGCAGCGTCTGTCCTGGCAGTGGTGGTACGGGGAATCCGCCCGCCATCGGGT
This sequence comes from Streptomyces sp. MnatMP-M17, assembly GCF_900091995.1. Lineage (GTDB taxonomy): Bacteria > Actinomycetota > Actinomycetes > Streptomycetales > Streptomycetaceae > Streptomyces. The sequence continues at coordinate 2,117 of NZ_FMDK01000082.1, read as the reverse complement.
CGAAGGCCGGCGGCTCGGGCTCGCTCGCCGCCGCGGCCCGCTCCTGCTTGTCGCGGAAGATGTCCACGACGAAGGAGAGCAGCAGCAGCGCGATGACCGCTCCGCCGACGTACAGCAGGATCGACTGGAAGTCGTAGTTCTCGTTGCGCAGCGCGCGTACGGTCGCGACGAGCATCAGCCAGACCACCGAGACCGGGATCAGGACCTTCCAGCCGAGCTTCATGAGCTGGTCGTAGCGGACGCGGGGCAGTGTGCCGCGCAGCCAGATGAAGAAGAAGAGCAGCAGCTGCACCTTGACGACGAACCAGAGCATCGGCCACCAGCCGTGGTTCGCGCCCTCCCAGAACGTGGAGATCGGCCACGGTGCGCGCCAGCCGCCGAGGAAGAGCGTCGTCGCGACGGCCGAGACGGTGACCATGTTGACGTACTCGGCGAGCATGAACATCGCGAACTTGATGGAGGAGTACTCGGTGTTGAAGCCGCCGACGAGGTCGCCCTCGGACTCCGGCATGTCGAAGGGCGCGCGGTTGGTCTCGCCCACCATCGTGACGATGTAGATGATGAAGGAGACCGGCAGCAGGATGATGTACCAGCGGTCGGCCTGCGCCTCGACGATCGCCGAGGTCGACATCGAGCCCGAGTAGAGGAAGACCGAGGCGAACGCGGCGCCCATGGCGATCTCGTACGAGATCATCTGCGCGCAGGAGCGCAGACCGCCGAGCAGCGGATACGTCGAGCCCGACGACCAGCCCGCGAGGACGATGCCGTAGATCCCGACCGAGGCGACGGCGAGGATGTAGAGCATCGCGATCGGCAGATCGGTGAGCTGCATCGTGGTGCGCTGGCCGAAGATCGAGACCTCGTTGCCGGCCGGGCCGAACGGGATCACGGCGATCGCCATGAAGGCCGGCACCGCGGCGATGATCGGCGCGAGGACATAGACGACCTTGTCCGCGCGCTTGACGATCACATCTTCCTTGAGCATCAGCTTGATGCCGTCGGCGAGCGACTGGAGCATGCCCCAGGGACCGTGCCGGTTGGGCCCGATCCGCAGCTGCATCCAGGCGACGACCTTGCGCTCCCACACGATGGAGAAGAGCACGGTCACCATCAGGAACGCGAAGCAGAAGACGGCCTTGACGGCCACCAGCCACCATGGATCGCGGCCGAACATCGACAGGTCCTCGGCGGCGAGAACCGTCTGCGGAGCCGTCGCGAAGTGGGCGAGGGCGGTCATGCGCGCACCTCCGGTGCCGGGTTGGCCGGGCCGATACGGACCAGCGTGCCGGGGCGTGTGCCGGTGTCCGCGAGAACACCGCCGCCCGTGGAGTTCAGCGGCAGCCACACGACCCGGTCGGGCATCTCCGTCACCAGCAGCGGCAGAGTGACCGTGCCCGCGGGCCCGGTGACGGCCAGTTCGTCGCCGTCCTTGACGCCTGTCTCGGCGGCCGTCGTGGCGGAGAGCCGGGCGACCGCGGCATGGCGAGTACCCGCCAGCGCCTCGTCGCCCTCCTGGAGTTTGCCCTGGTCGAGCAGGAGCCGGTGGCCAGCGAGAACCGCCTCGCCGTCGCCGTGGCGCGGCACCGGACGGGACGACTCCAGCGGTTCGTCGGCGCGCTCTCCGTCCCAGCCGCCGAGCCGGTCGAGTTCCGCGCGTACGGCCTTCAGGTCCGGCAGCGCGAGATGCGCGTCCATCGCGTCGGCGAGCATGTGCAGCACGCGTGCGTCGCTCGGTGCGAGGCGCCGTGTCATCTGCTCGGGCTTGAGCGAGGCCTCGAACGTCCGCGCCCTGCCCTCCCAGTTGAGGAAGGTGCCCGGCTTCTCGGCGACGGCGGCGACCGGGAAGACCACGTCCGCCCGCTCGGTGACCTCGCTGGGCCGCAGCTCCAGCGAGACCAGGAAGCCGACCGAGTCCAGTGCGGCCAGCGCGCCGGCCGGATCGGGCAGATCCGCGACCTCGACGCCCGCGACGAGCAGGGCGCCCAGCTCGCCGGTGGCGGCGGCCTCGATGATCCGGCCGGTGTCGCGGCCGTAGCGGTGCGGCAGTTCGCGTACGCCCCAGACCGCCGCGGTCTCCTCACGGGCCCGCGGGTCGACGGCGGGACGGCCGCCGGGCA
>NZ_FMDK01000149.1 GCF_900091995.1 Streptomyces sp. MnatMP-M17 | reverse complement strand
CTAGGCCGTGTTTCAGAAGTAGCGTCGTCCGCCCGCGGGGCAGACGGGACTTCTGAAACACCGCCTAGCGCCCGGTGAGGCGCCTGGCATGCTCCAGATGCGCGGTCAGCCGCTCCTGGATCCGTACCGTGGCCTCGTCCAGCGCCTTTCGGGTGCGCCGCCCGTCACTGTCGCCCGCCTCGAAGGCGTCGCCGAAGACGACGTCCACCCGGCTGCGCAGCGGAGGCAGCGCCGGTATCAGCCGGCCGCGGCTCTCCGTACTGCCCAGGACCGCGACCGGCACGATCGGCGCTCCCGACCGTACGGCGAAGTAGGCGAGCCCGGCGCGCAGCGAGGCGAAGTCTCCCTCGCCTCTGGTGCCCTCGGGAAAGATTCCCAGCACTCCGCCGGCCCCGAGCACTCCGAGCGCGTCACCGATCGCACCGCGGTCGGCGACGGCACGGTCCACCTTCACCTGGCCGATCGACCGCAGGAACGGGTCGAGCGGACCGATGAACGCCTCCTTCTTGACCAGGAAGTGCACCGGGCGGGGCGAGACACCGATCACCATCGGACCGTCGATGTTGTGCGAGTGGTTGACGGCCAGTATCACCGGGCCGCTCCCGGGGACCCGCCAGGCGCCCAGCACCCGTGGCTTCCAGAGCCCGTTCATCAGTCCGACGCCGATACGGCGGCCGACCTCCGCGCCCTGTGCGGACACCGTGCTCACTTCGCGGCCCGCTTCTCCTCGACCAGGGCCACGACACGCTCCACGACCTGCTGGAGCGTGAGCTCCGTGGTGTCGACCTCGATCGCGTCGTCGGCCTTGGCGAGCGGGGACGTCTTACGGCTGGAGTCCGCCGTGTCCCGCTTGATCAGCGCGTCCTTGGTGGCGGCGACATCGGTCGCCTCCTTGCCGGTCAGCTCGCCGCTGCGACGGGCGGCACGGGCCTCCGGGGACGCGGTGAGGAAGATCTTGACGTCGGCGTCCGGCAGTACGGTCGTACCGATGTCACGGCCCTCGACCACGATGCCGTTCGCCGCGGCGGCGGCGATGGACCGCTGGAGCTCGGTGACGACGGACCGTACCTCGGACACGGCGCTGACCGCGCTCACCTTGGCGGTGACGTCCTGGGTACGGATCGGTGCCGAGGCGTCCGTACCGTCGACGGTGATCGTGGGACCGGCCGGATCCGTGCCCGAGACCAGGACGGGCTTGCCCGCGGCGGTCGCGACGGCCACGGCGTCCGTGACATCGATCCCGTTGCTGATCATCCACCAGGTCATCGCGCGGTACTGCGCGCCGGTGTCCAGATAGCTCAGCCCGAGCCGGGCGGCCACGGCCTTGGAGGTGCTCGACTTGCCCGTGCCCGAGGGCCCGTCGATGGCGACGATCACGGCGGCCGGTGCGGTCCGGGCGGGGGTTGCTCCGTTTTCCACGGGGGGCGGACACCTTCCTGGTTCTCGGGGTGGATGTGCGGGGACGCACAAACGCCCCCGCACAAGGTTACCGAGTGTTCAGGACCGCCCATGCACCCGTTCGGCGGGACGCGGGCGTACGGAACGCCGCCGCGTCACCGCCGACTCACTGCCTGATCGACCAGCCGCGCTCCCGCAGGGCCGCGGAGAGCACCGGCGCCGCCGCCGGTTCCACCATGAGCTGGGCCAGTCCCGCCTGCTGCCCGGTCGCGTGCTCGATACGGACGTCCTCGACGTTGACGCCCGCGCGCCCGGCGTCCGCGAAGATCCGGGCCAGCTCGCCGGGACGGTCGCTGACCAGCACCGCCACGATCTCGTAGGCCGCCGGAGCCGCGCCGTGCTTGCCCGGCACCCGTACCCGGCCCGCGTTGCCACGGCGCAGCACATCCTCGATCCCGGCCGCGCCGCCGCGCCGTTTCTCCTCGTCAAAGGACTGGAGCGCGCGCAGCGCCTCGACCGTCTCGCCGAGGTCCGCGGCGACTCCCGCCAGCACATCGGCGACGGGACCGGGATTCGCGGAGAGGATCTCGACCCACATCCCGGGATCGGAGGCCGCGATCCGGGTGACATCGCGGATGCCCTGGCCGCAGAGGCGTACGGCCGTCTCGTCGGCCTCCGCCAGCCGGGCGGCGACCATGGACGAGATGAGCTGAGGCGTGTGCGAGACCAGGGCGACCGCCCGGTCGTGCGCGTCGGCGTCCATGACCACGGGCACGGCGCGGCAGAGCGCGACCAGCTCCAGGGCCAGATTGAGCACCTCGGTGTCGGTGTCCGTGGTCGGCGTCAGCACCCAAGGGCGTCCGTCGAAGAGATCGGCGGTCGCGGCCAGCGGGCCGGAGCGCTCCTTGCCGGACATCGGATGCGTACCGATGTACGAGGCCAGATCGAGACCGAGCGCCTCCAGCTCACGGCGCGGGCCGCCCTTGACGCTCGCCACGTCGAGATAGCCGCGGGCCACGCCGTCCCGCATGGCCGCGGCGAGCGTGGCCGCGACATGGGCGGGCGGTACGGCGACGATCGCGAGGTCGACGGGCCCTTCGGGCGCCTCGTCCGTACCGGCGCCGAGCGCGGCGGCGGTACGGGCCCGGGACGGATCGTGGTCGCTGAGATGGACGGTGACGCCTCGGCCGGCCAGGGCCAGCGCGGCCGAGGTGCCGATCAGACCGGTTCCTATGACGACGGCTGTTCTCACAGGGCTCTCACTGGGCGATGTCCTTGCGGAGGGCGGCGGCTGCGCCGAGGTAGACGTGCGCGATCTCCGACCGGGGAAGGTCGGACTCGATATGGGCGAGGATACGGACGACTCGCGGCAGGGCGCCCTCGATGTCCAGTTCCTGGGCACAGAGGAGAGGGACATCGGCCATTCCGAGCCCACGCGCGGCGGCGGCCGGGAAGTCGCTGTGCAGATCCGGCGTGGCCGTGAACCAGATACTGATCAGATCGTCCGCGGTGAGCGCGTTGCGCTCCAGTATCGCCATGAGCAGCAGCCTGACCTGGTCGTCCATATGCCCGGGCTCGTCCCGCTCCAACTGCACGGCCCCACGGACCGCTCGTACCGCCACGACGTTCTCCTCGTTCCGTACCGCGCCCGCCAGATGCCCGGGCCGCTCAGGCCAGCCTAGACAGCCCGGCAACGCCCGGCCCGCGCTGCCGCCTCCGTACGCCGCGGCCGTACGCTCTCGCGCATGACGCCCGAAGCCCTTGTCCGTAACCACACCGTCTACTCCTGTGTGATGGGCTCGCGCGCCTTCGGGCTCGCGACGGAGGAGAGCGATACCGACCGGCGAGGTGTCTTCGCCGCACCGGCCCGGCTGTACTGGCATTTCGAGAAGCCGCCGACGCATGTGGAGGGCCCGGCGCCCGAGCAGTTCTCCTGGGAGCTGGAGCGCTTCTGCTCGCTCGCGCTGCGCACCAATCCCAATGTGCTGGAGTGTCTGCACTCCCCGCTCGTCGAGCGGCTCGACGAGACCGGCCGTGAACTGCTGGCGCTGCGCGACGCGTTCCTGTCGCGGCACGCGCACGAGACGTTCGTACGGTATGCCGTGGGCCAGCGCGGAAAGCTGGAGGCGGACGTCCGGCAGCACGGCGCCCCGCGCTGGAAGCACGCTTGCATCTGCTGCGGCTGCTCGCGAGCTGCCGGGATCTGCTGCGTACGGGCACGCTGACCATCGACGTCGGTGCGGACCGGGAGAGCCTGCTCGCGGTCAAGCGCGGCGAGGTCCCGTGGGCCGAGGTGGAGCGCAGGATGGCCCGTCTGGCCGACGAGGCCGACGAGGCGGCCACACGCTCGCCACTGCCGCCGGAGCCGGACCTCGCCCGTGTGGAGGACTTCCTGATCCGCACCCGCCGCGCCTCAGCACTCCAGCCGCACACGGACGACCAGCTCGTGCAACGCCTCGTAAGCGACGGGCGCGTCGGAAAGGGCCGTATCTGACCGCGCCTCCTCCAGGACCGCGCCCAGCGCCTCCACATCCGCCCGCAGCCGCTCCGGCCCGGGCCCGTCGGCCCGGCCGTGCTCGGCCGCGGCCTTCGCCGCGATCAGCTCCGGCAGATACCCAGGCGCCGCCACCTCGCCCAGCAGGGTGGGCAGATGCGCCTGTATCTCACCGCTGCGCATGAGATGGATACCCGTGAGCAGCGCGCGGAAGGTGTAGAGCAGAGGCTTGAGCTCACCGGTCTTCTCGAAGAGCCGCCACTGCGTCCGCGCGAAGCCCTCGTAGTGGTGCGCGTGGTGGCCGGTCAGCACGCCGGGCGCGAGCGCCGTCAGCTCCCGGTGCGTCTCGCTCGTGCGCACGACCAGCGGCGAGAGAAGCTGTTCCAGGACATAGCCGTTGTGCCGCAGCATCAGCCGGGCGAACTTGCGCAGGTCGTGGGTGACGAGATCCATTTCCGTACCGTCCCGGTCCGCCATCCAGGACCGGGTCTCGGCCGGCTCGTCGAGCCCGGTGAGCGCGGCGACCGGCAGGAGATGGACACCGCGCAGATCCACATCCGAGTCCCGGCTCGGGAATCCGTACAGATGCGCTCCGGAGACGGTGACGAACAGCAGCGGATCGCTCTCCTCCGCGAGGACCGGGCCGAGGTCGGTGACCGGCAGTCCGGCCGCGCGGAGGCGGTCTTCGGCGGTTCTCCCGTGCGCTGTTCCTCCGTCTGCGGTTCTGTCGTCCGCGGTGTCTTCGTCCGTTCGCATGGATCAAGAGTCCCAGAGGGCTCCCAGTGACATGAGGTCGCTCCGGTACTCGATGCGCTCGGCCCATTCCTTGGGCCAGGCGCCCGCGCCGAGGTGGGCGCCGGCGAAGGCGCCTGTCAGGCAGGCGATGGAGTCCGAGTCGCCTCGGGTGCAGGCGGCGCGGCGCAGGGCGGTGACCGGGTCGGCGGGGAAGAGCAGGAAGCAGAGGAGGGCGGTGGCGAGGGCCTCCTCGGCGGTCCAGCCGTCGCCGGTCGCGAGGCACGGGTCGGTCTCCGGTGAGGGCGTACGCAGGGCGAGCTGGACTCGTTCCAGGGCCGCCAGGCACTCGTCCCAGCCGCGCGCCATGAAGGACTCGGGCGCCGGATCGTGCGAGCGCGTCCAGAGGTCGCCGAGCCAGCGGTGGTGGTAGCGCTCGCGGTTCTCGTACGCGTACGAGCGCAACTGTCCCACCAGTCCCAGCGGTTCGCCGCCCTGCGCCAGCAGATACACCGCGCGGGCCGTGAGGTCCGAGGCGGCGAGCGCCGTCGGATGGCCATGGGTGAGCGCCGACTGCAACTGCGCGGCGCCCGCCCGCTGTTCGTCGCTGAGTCCCGGTACGAGCCCGATCGGTGCCACCCGCATATTGGCGCCGCAGCCCTTGGAGTCGATCCGGCTGGCCTGCTGCCAGGGCCGGTCGCTGTCCAGGAGCCGGCACGCCGTCATGCACGTACGGCCCGGGGCGCGGTTGTTGTCCGGTGAGTGGTACCAGTCCACGAACTCCTCCCGCACCGGCCGCTCCAGCCGCAGCGGACCGAGTACGCCACGGTCCATCGCCGTCCGGATGCCCCGGGCGAACGCGAGCGTCATCTGGGTGTCGTCCGTGACGATCGCGGGCCTCGGCAGGGACATCTCCCGCCATGGTCCGCACGTGGCCAGGATCGACGGCACATCGTTGAACTCGGTCGGGAAGCCGAGGGCGTCACCGAGCGCCAGCCCGATCAGCGAGCCCGTCGCGGCCTGTTTGGTGAGGGTCCTCGCGGTGATCATTCGGTCCGTCCTTCCGGTCGATCCGGTCGCAGAAGAGGTGGATGCAGTGTGGTCGCGGCGCCCGCGCGGTACAGCGCGGCCGGTTTTCCCCGGCCGCCCGTCCTGCGCGGCGGACGCTCCAGCGCCTGGACGAAGCCGGGCGTGGTGAGCACCTTGCGCCGGAAGTTGGGTGGATCGAGCTCCACGCCCCAGACGGTCTCGTACACCTGCCGCAGCTCGCCGAGCGTGAACTCGGGCGGGCAGAAGGCCGTGGCGAGACAGGTGTATTCGAGCTTGGAGCCGACACGGTCGTAGGCGTCGGCGAGGATGTGCTCATGGTCGAAGGCCAGCGGACCGTTGGAGCCGAACTCCACCCACTGGGCGCGGGCCGCGTCCCCGCCGCCGCGCGGCTCCGGCAGATCGGGCACGAGCGCCGCGTACGCCACGGAGACGACGCGCATCCTCGGATCGCGGTCCGGATCGCTGTACGTCCGGAGCTGCTCCAGATGGAAGGTGCCCGCGGTCCGCGCCGACAGGCCGGTCTCCTCGGCGAGTTCACGAAGGGCGGCCTGCCCGGCGGACTCCCTCGGCAGGACGAAGCCGCCCGGCAGCGCCCAGGCGCCCCGATAGGGCTCCTGGCCGCGCTCGACGAGCAGGACATGCAGCCGGCCCTCGCGGACGGTGAAGACGGCGAGGTCGACGGTGACCGCGAACGGCTCGAAGGCGGACGGGTCATAGTCCTCAGGCACCCGCGCACGCGCCCGCCCACCGGCCGGAGCACCAGCCGGAGCGCCGGCCCGCCGCGCGC
>NZ_FMDK01000657.1 GCF_900091995.1 Streptomyces sp. MnatMP-M17 | reverse complement strand
GGCCCGTCGACCTGACCGGCCCGTCGACCTGACCGGCCCGTCGACCTGACCGGCCCGTCGGCGCACTGACCGCCCTGTCGGCGCACTTGACCGACCCGTCGACGTGCCGACCGCCCCGTCGACGCCCTGACCACGCCACACGCCACACACCGGCGAACCGGTGACCGACCATCAGCGGACGGTGCGGCGCGGGTCCAGCCCGAACGGGACGCGGTCCCGCCCGAACGGGAGCAGGCAACTCACGGCCCGGAAGCGCGCGTTCCGCCTTTGTTTCGCGTTTCGCGAAAGCGCAGGTCAGGGCGCATGGGTGACATATCTGATACGTCATTGTTCAGTCCGTTTTCGATGACGTAGAGATCAAAAATATGAAACATCTGGGTTTCATTACCCAATAAAGATGGTTGAGATGTGAACGTTTGCCCGGCTCTCGATCAATCGATGCAACGCGTCCTCGGACGCGCCGCACGCGGACGGCTGTCGTCCGCGTGCTCGAAAGTGAGGTCAGGCACTCGTGGACATACCAAGACCCATGCGGACGGCGCGGCTGCGTCCGCTTGCCGCCGGCGTCGCGGGACTGATGGCGCTGAGCGCGCTGTCGGTGCTCGGGGCGCCGGTCGCGTCCGCCGCGACGGACTCCGACTCACCCGTGGTCCGCTCGGGCGACGGATGGACCGTCTCCCGGGCCGCCGGCGGATATGTCGTGTCGCTGGAGCTGGACACGCCTCTTCCCGTCAAGAACGACGCGCCCGAACTCGTCGCGGACGGCACGGACCTGGGTCCGGCCACGGAGTCCGCTGACGGGCACACGCTGACGGTCACGACCGCCGACGACTCGGTGGCCGCGGCCAAGGACATCAGCTGGCAGTGGTCCAGCGGCGGCGACAGCACCGCCACCGGGCCCACCAGTCTGCTGTCGCCCTCGGCCCAGGCCAAGGCGCAGAAGCTCACCGAGTCCAAGGCGCTCGTGGCGGACGAGGGCACGGACACCACGGCCGACGATCCCACCACCATCGGCACGGGCTCGTACACGATCGCCGACTACAACTTCGGCGCGCAGTCGATCCCGCTCACCGACATCGGCGGAATCCGCGGTGAGTTCCAGGGCCGTATCTATCTGCCGACCGACGGCAAGCCGCATCCGGTCGCCGTCTTCCTGCACGGCCGCCACAGCTCCTGTTACAACCTCACGACGCTGCGCGGCGCGAGCGGCTGGCCCTGTGCGGCGGGAACGGCGCCGATCCTCAGCTACGCCGGGTACGACGCCGCCGCCGAGGCGCTGGCGGCCGACGGTGTGACGGTGGTGTCGATCTCGGCCAACGCCATCAACGCCAACGACAACCAGCTCTCGCCGGACAACGGCGCGGCCAGCCGAGGCCAGCTCGTGCTCGACACGCTGACCATGCTGAAGAAGGCCAACGCGGGCGAGCCCGTCGTCCAGCACGACGCGGTCACCGACCAGGACGTCACACTGGAGCAGGCGCTGACGGCGGGCAAGTCCACCTACCCGGACTCCACGGTGACCGCCGCCCAGCTCGTCGGCTCCATGGACTTCAGCTCGATCGGGCTGATGGGCCACTCGCGAGGCGGCGAGGGCGTCGTCTCCGCCGGAGCCCTCAACGCGGCCCTGCCGAACCCGTGGCAGATCAAGTCCGTACTCCCGCTGGCGCCGGTCGACTTCACCCGTACGACGCTGCCGGACGTGGTCATGACCACGCTGCTGCCGTACTGCGACGGCGATGTCTCCGACCAGCAGGGCCAGCACTTCTACGCGGACTCGCGGGACGCGTTCTCCGACGATGTGCTGCGCTCCAACTTCTGGGTCATGGGCGCCGACCACAACTTCTTCAACTCGCAGTGGACACCGCCCTCGCCGGGCGGCTCCGACGACTGGTCGAACACCGCGGACCCGGTGTGCGGTACGAGTGCGGCTGCCCTGGCCTCCGGCAAGAACCTCCGGATCACGGCCGAGCAGCAGTACAAGCTGGGCGCCGCGTACATATCCGGCTTCTTCGAGGCGACTCTGCGCGGCCGGACCCAGTTCAAGGGCTACTTCGACGGCTCGCAGCTCACACCGCCGTCGGTGGCCGCCTTCGCGGACGTACGCACGGTGGCACAGCAGCCGTCCTCGGCCCGCCGTGACATCACCTCGTTCAAGAAGACCAGCCCGCTGATCGGCACCACCTCGACGGCCACGGCCGTGATCTGCGCCAGCAAGTCGGGGCGTACGGTGCCGCAGCCGTATCCGCTCTGCACCAATCCGGGCAGCACGCTCACCAACCAGCAGCTGCCGCACTGGACTCCGGCCTCGTTCGCACCGAACGTACCGCTGAACGTCATGACGCATCTGACCTGGACGGCGACGACCGGCGCGCTCGGTGTGACGCTCCCGTCCGCCCAGCAGAACGTGTCCGGCTACGACGAGATGACCGTGCACATGTCGCCCGACGAGAGCGTCGTCACGGGCACCGACATGACGCTGAGCGTCGCCGACTCCGCCGGGCACAGCTGGAGCAGCCCGGTCTCCGCCCTCAATCCCTGGGGCGTCACCAAGATGCCGGCCAGCGGCGCGACACAGCTCGGCAAGATCGTCCTTCAGCAGGTGGCGGTCCCGACCGCGACTCTGGCCGAGGCCGGTCTCGATCTGAAGCACATCACCAAGGTCACCTTCACCGGTGCGACCGGCGCCGACGCCACCGCGACCGGCGGTGTCTATCTCTCGGATCTCGTCTTCGAGAACAAGAGCCTCGGTACGCCGAGTCCGCAGGGCCGTCCGGCCGTCAACATCGCGTCGACCAGGACCGAGGAGGGCAACGGCCCGGGTGCCGCCCAGGCCGCGGTCTATCTGTCGCGTACGAGCGCCACTCCGGTCTCCGCCTATGTCACGGTGGTCGGTTCGGCGACCGGCAAGGTCGGACTGGCCATGCAGAAGGTCACCTTCGAGCCCGGTACGACCTGCCAGGCGGTCGACATCCCGGCGTCCGGCGACACCGCCGCCGGAGCGACGCCCACCACCGCCTACAAGGTCGGCGTCTCCAACTCCACCAACGCGGTGCTCGGCAGCGGTGACTTCGGCACCATCACGGTGCGCGAGGACGACGGCCTGACCGGGACGGCGACGCCCGCGCCCGTGGTCGGCGTCCAGGGCGACGTCTGCGCCGAGTACGCGGCCCTCTCCCGGCCGGGCGCGCTGACCGTCGGCGACACCAAGCCCGAGCCTGGCGCCACGGTCACGGTCACCGGGAGCGGCTACCGCGACGGCGAGAGCGTGGCGTTCACGCTCGGTTCCGCCGTACTCGGCAGCGCGGTCGCGGCGAGCGACGGCACGGTGTCCTTCCAGGCCGCCGTCCCGGCCGACCAGCCGTACGGCAGCGCCACGATCAGCGCGGTCGGCGCGGGCTCCGGCTATACGGCGACGGCGGGCGTCCAGGTCCTCGCGACCACCACGACGGCGCTCGCCCTCAACCCGGCCGCACCCGGGATCAGCCAGGCGGTCACGCTGACGGCGACGGTCACCGGCGCGGGCTCCGACGGCGGAACGGTCACCTTCCGGGACGGCACCACCGTCCTCGGTACGGCCGCAGCCGCCGGCGGAACGGCGTCCCTGCGGATTCCGGCCGGCTTCAAGGCCGGGACCCACACCTTCGCCGCGGCCTTCGGCGGCACGGCGTCGGCCGACACCTCGGCGTCGGACCCGGTGCAGCTCGTCCTGACCAAGGGCCGCAGTGCCATCGCCATGGCGCTGACGGTCAAGTCGATCAGCTACGGTCACCCGGTCTCCGGCGTCTTCTCGGTGGCCGGAGCGAGCGACGGCCAGGTGTTGGTCTCGTACGGGACCGGATCGCTGACGGCGAAGGTCGGCTCGTCCGGAGCGGGCACGTTCAAGCTGCCCGCGTCGCTCTCCGTCGGCGCGCACACGGTGTCCGTGCAGTATCTGGGCACCGACTTCGTGGAGCCCAGCGGAGTCGCCTCGCAGAAGCTCACGGTCGTGAAGGCGAAGACGGCGACGTCGCTGACGCTCTCCAAGACCAAGCTGGCGCGCGGCAAGTCCGAGTCGGTCAAGGTCTCGGTGAGCGGCCACAGCGGCGCCGCCTATCCGACCGGCACGATCACGGTGACGGCCAAGGTCGGCAGCAAGACGACCACGACCAAGGTCACGCTGACGGCCGCCAAGAAGGGCGTGATCAGCTTCTCCGTCAAGCTGCCGAACGTGAAGGGTACGGCTACGGTCACCGCCGTCTACGCCGGAGACAAGAACTTCTCCGGCAGCACCTCGCCCAAGAAGCAGGTGAAGCTGACCTGATCCGAGCGGACTTGAGCGGACTTGACGCTCTGACGCCCGCTGGCTGAGGGGCGCGCGAGAGGAGTGGGGGGAGGAGCCCGTGGGCGCCTTCCCCCACTTTCGCGTCACTTCCGCGTCCGTGCCAGGCGCATCGGCCGAAAAGCCCCGGCGCCGGGCACTGTTGCCCACCCCCGTGGGGCAGCGGCGCCCAGCGCCCGCGATGCCGGGCGTGGCCGGGGAACGGCCTTGAGGTGCTGCGCCAGCGCTCTCGATCCTGCGCCCTGCGCTGCGGATAAGTCAACTAAAGTTGATTGCCGGATGGATAGTTGACGGTGATTCACGGCTCGACGGGCTTGTTACCCGCCCACTCGCCACGATCGTGTAATCCGGTGCGACGGCAAGATCCCCGCTGACGGCCGAAGAGTCCTATGATCCGGCCCATGGCCACCGATTCTCCACGCTTCGAGGCGTCGGCTCTTCGACCGGGCGACGGGGAGGAGCCGACGGGCTCCCTGGACTTCGCGGCTCGCTTCCGGCGCGTGATCTCGGTGATCTACCCGAAGGATCTGGGCCGTCCCTGGCGCGACTCGGAGATCGCCGAAGGCACCGGTCTGAGCGGCACCTATATCGGCAATCTCCGCAAGGGCACCCAGAAGCCCAGCCTGGAGAACGCGGTGAAGATCGCCAAGTTCTTCGGCGTACCGCTGAACTACTTCAGTGACTCCGCCACCGCACGGGCCGTGGAGCGCGATCTGCGGAAGATAGAAGCTCTGCGGGACGCCAGGGTGGAGCGGATCGCGATGCGGGCGGCCGGGCTGCCTCCGGCGATGCAGGACGCCGCCCTCACGGTGGTGGAGCAACTCCGCAAGGCGGTCGGACTGCCGGAGGCTCCCGAGGGCGCTGAGACTCCCGAGGGCGACGGAGCCTCCGGGGCCGCCGGGGCTCCTGGGACCGCTGACCCTTCCGAAGCTCCCAGGGCCTCCGAGGCTCCGGAAGCGTGACCGAGTACGTGACTGAGTACCAGCAAACGCCGTTGGGGCACTGGCGGCCGGCTGATGGGAACGACGTGCGAGATCTTGGACGTACCCGCCGCCGGATGCGGGCCATGGTCCGACAGCTCGATCTGCCGGAGATGAGCACGGTGGAGGAGCTCTGCGCCGCGGTCGCCGGACGGGCCGGACGTCCCGTACGGCTGGTACCGCGGCGGATGCGGCTGGGCGAGCCGTCCGGATTCGTGGAACGCCGCGCGGACGCCGACGTGATCCATTTCGAGCAGGAGACCTCGGGCCTGCACCAGGCGCACATCATCTGCCATGAACTCGCGCATCTGCTGTGCGGGCATCTCGCCGAGCCCCCGGATCCGGACGAGACCGCCGCCGAGGTCGAACTGCCCACCATCGACGCCGACATGATCCGGCTGGTGCTCGGCCGCTCCCACTACGATGGCGCGGCGGAGGAGGAGGCGGAGATCCTGGGGGCCGAGCTGACGCGCACACTCGTACTGGCGCCCGGCGCCGGGACCACCTCGCAACTGGCGCCCGCGCTGGAACACCGTAAAGGGCAGCATGTCTGACGTGACTGGCGCATCCGGTACGGCTGTTTCCGGCATATCCGAGGCAGCGTTCGAGATATCCGATGCGCCGCTCGTGTCCCAGGCGCCGTTCGTGTCCGAGACTCCGTTCAACATCGTCTATCTCGGTATCGGCACGGTGGCCTGGATCGTGGCCGGACTGAAGATACGCGCCTGGCGGCGGGATCCGTCGCCGGGACTGCTCGTCGTCGCGCTGACGATCGCGGCTCCGTCGACCGCGTTCGTGGTGGCCGCGCCGGTGCTCTACCGGCTGATCGACCGGATCGCGCACCGCGGCAATCTGGCGACTCTGCTGGTCTATCTCGGTATCACCTGCTTCTCCGCCGGCGCCGTGGTGCTGGCCCGTATGTGGACTCCGCCGAAGGAGCGCGCCGACGAGCGGGTGTGGGACGCGGCGGGCGCGGACACCTGGCGTCAGGTGCGCGGGCGGCTCGCGGTGTTCGCCGTGCTGGCGCCGGTGATGATCGTCCTGTTCCTCACGGGCGGAGCCGACAGCCCGGAGACTCCGCTCACCTTCGACACCAGCTTCGCGACGATTCCCGGGATCGCGCTCTTCCTCGTCCTCTACCAGGCCCTGTTCGGCTTCGCCCTGCTCGACATCAGCCGGGTCTGTCTCGGGCACTCCTCCCGGCTGCCGCACGGACCGCTGCGCCGCGGCATCCGGCTGATCGCCGTCGGCGGGCTCGTGGCCTGCGGCTATGTCGTGTGCAAGCTGATCGCGATCGGAGCGGCCTTCGCGGAGACCGGCGGTACGGAGTGGCTGAGCACCGCCCTCGGGCCCGTATTCGCCGCGCTCGGGGCCGTACTGATCACGGCGGGATTCGCCGGGCCCGCCGTCGCCGCCTGGAGGCGTCGGCGCAGCGACTACCAGGCCCTGCGTCCGCTGTGGGACCTCGCGTACCGGGCGGACGAGCGCCTCGCCCTGGAGGAGCCCGCCTCGCCCTGGACCGAGCGGCTGGCGTTCAGGGATCTGGAGTGGCGTACGGCCAGGCGCGGCCTGGAGATCCGCGACGGCCAGCTCACGCTGCGGCCCTGGGTCGATCCCGCCGTGGTCACCGCCGCCACCGCCACGGCGGAACGAGCCGGGCTGGACGAGGCGGACCGCGCGGCCCTGATCGTCGCCACCGCGCTGCGGTTCGCCGTCGACGCGCTCAACGCCGGGATCCCGCCGCGCCCGCGCGAGGAGCAGGTGCCGCTGCCAGGACTGGACGCGGAACCGGCCGAGGAGCGGGCCCATCTCGTACGGGTCGCCCGCCAGCTGTACGCGCCGCTGACCGGCGAGGCGCTGGCAGTCGCCACCGCGGCCGGATGACCGCGGGCACGCGTGGCACGCACCACGCCTACGCACGGCTCGTCCTGGAGACGATGCCCGAGGAGTCCCGCGTCGGACTGGCCCTGGGCTTCATCCGTACCTTCGGTATCCCGGACATCGCGCGTGTGCTCTACGGCACGGGCCGTATGACCAGCGAGCCGCGCGCCCGCGCCAAGGCGACCGGCGTCGCCATGTTCACGCTGATCGGACAAGGGCTGGACAGCCCGGAGGGACGCTCGACCGTCGACGCGCTGCGCCGGATCCACGACCGGCCGGACATCACGTCCGAGCTGATGCACTACGTCCTGGCCTGCTTCACCGTATGCCCGCTCCGTTTCATCGACACGCACGGCCACCGGCCGGTCACGGAGGAGGAACGGGAGGCGGCGTACGCGTTCCATCTCGGCCTGTCGGACGCGCTGGACCTGTCCGAGCCTCCGGGCGGCGGCGATCTGGACGGCGTGGACGGTCTGGAGGGCTTGGAAAAGGGCCTGGACGGCCTGGACGGCGTGGAGCACTGGATGCGCGGCTACGAGGCCCGCCACTTCGCGCCCACGAAGGAGGCCCGCGCACTCTGGCACTCGGCCAGCCACGGCCTTCTGGCGGCCAGACTCCCGTCCGCCCTGGCGCGGCTCGCGCCGACGGTGGCCGCGTCCCTGCTGGACGCCTCACTGAGCAGAACGCTCCAGGTCCGCCGCCCACCGGCGCCGGTCCGAGCCCTGGTGGCCCACGTCCTGCGCTCGAAGGCCCGAGCCCGCGTCCGCGCGAGTCGGGGCACAGAGTGAAAGGTGCCCGGAACCAGCCGGTCCCGGGCACCACGCGCGCGTAGGGTGCTGTCCACCCCGCCGTGTCTCAGATCGTCGCCGTGTCGATCACGAAGCGGTAGCGCACATCGCTGTCCAGCACGCGCTCGTAGGCCTCGTTGATCTCGCTCGCGCCGATCAGCTCGATCTCCGCGCCCAGGCCGTGCTCGGCGCAGAAGTCCAGCATTTCCTGGGTCTCCCGGATTCCGCCGATGCCCGAGCCGGCGAGCGTCTTCCGGCCGCCCAGGAGCGAGAACAGGTTGAGCGAGACGGGCTCCTCGGGAGCGCCCACGTTCACCAGCGCGCCGTCCGTCCTGAGCAGCGACAGATACGCGTCGAGCGGGAGCGGTGCGGACACCGTCGAAAGGATGATGTCGAAGGTGCCCCGCAGCTTCTTGAAGGTCGTCTCGTCACTGGTCGCGTAGTAGTGGTCCGCGCCCAGCCGCAGACCGTCGTCCTTCTTGCGGAGCGACTGGCTGAGCACGGTCACCTCGGCGCCGAGCGCGTGCGCGATCTTGACGCCCATGTGGCCGAGGCCGCCCATGCCGACGACCGCGACCTTCTTGCCGGGACCGGCGTTCCAGTGCCGCAGCGGCGAGTACGTCGTGATGCCCGCGCACAGCAGCGGCGCCGCGACATCGAGGGCGAGGCCGTCCGGGATGCGGACGGTGAAGTTCTCGTCGACGACGACCTGGCTGGAGTAGCCGCCGTAGGTGGGCTCGCCGTTCTTGTCGAGCGCGTTGTACGTGCCGGTGTTGCCCTGGAGGCAGTACTGCTCCAGGCCCGCCCGGCAGTTCTCGCACTCACGGCAGGAGTCGACCATGCAGCCGACGCCCACGCGGTCGCCCACGGCGAACTTGGTGACGCCGGGGCCGACCTCCGCGACGACACCGGCGATCTCGTGGCCCGGAACCATGGGGAAGATGCCCTCGCCCCAGCCGTCACGGGCCTGATGGATGTCGGAGTGGCAGATCCCGGCGAACTTGATGTCGATCAGGACGTCGAATTCGCCCACCGGGCGGCGTTCGATGGTGGTGCGCTCCAGCGGTGCCTTGGCGGCGGGAGCGGCGTATGCGGCAACGGTGGTCATGCCTGAGGTCTCCTGGAAACTCTTCCGTGCCCGCAACCGTGTTGTCCGGGCACGCTCCCCAGCCTCGCCCGCGCGCGCTCGTTTGCCCAGATCACCGCTTTACGTACGTCCAGCGGTCGTACTACTGACGGGATCAGGCTGATATGCGTACGACCAGGAATAGGACAGGAATACTGGAGACATGGACGATCAGACCATTCCGTCCGGGTCCCATTCCTCGGCCGGGTCCCGCGCACCGGAGCCGCTCGACCGGCGGGCGGAGCTGGTCGAATTCCTGCGCACCAGACGGGCCAGGCTCAAGCCGGAGGACGTGGGGCTGCCCGACTCCGGCCGGCACCGGCGCGTACCTGGCCTGCGGCGCGAGGAGCTCGCCCAGCTCGCCGGAGTGTCCGTGGCGTACTACATCCGGCTTGAGCAGGGCAACGGGCGCAATGTGTCCGCCGAGGTGCTCGACTCGATCGCCCGCGCCCTGCGGCTCACGGACGCCGAGCACGGCCATCTCGTCCATCTCGCGAGCCCCAAGCCGAAGAAGAAGCGCCAGACGTCCTCCCGGCCCCAGCAGGTACGCGGCGCGCTGCGCACGCTCCTGGATTCGCTGGAGGGCGTGCCCGCCTATGTCGGCGGCCGTCGCTCCGAGATCCTCGCCTGGAACCGGACGGCCGCGGCGCTCTTCGAGGACTGGGGAGAGCTGCCGGTCCGGGAGCGCAACTGGGCGCGGCTGGTCTTCCTCTCGCCCGCCTACCGCGAACTGTTCGTGGAGTGGGACTCCAAGGCGACCGACATCGTCAGCTATCTGCGGCTGGACGCGGGCTGCCATCCGGACGATCCGGAGCTGTCGGCGCTGGTCGGGGAGCTGTCCGTGAAGAGCGAGGTGTTCCGGCGGCTGTGGGCCACGCACGACGTGAAGGAGAAGGGCCACGGCGTGAAGCGCATGCGGCACCCGCTCGTCGGCGAGCTGACGCTCTCGTACGAGACCTTGGTCCTCCCGGACGACGCGGAGCAGTCCCTCGTCGTCTACCACGCCGAACCGGGCTCGCCCTCCGCCGAGGCCCTCCGCCTCCTCGCAAGCTGGGGCCCGGACGCCACCCACCCGGAACGCGCGACGCACACCTGAACCGACCGTACGTGGGACCGGTCCGGAACCGTCTTTCCGCGCGAGTCGTTCTGCGAAGCAGCGCCTGGCGGCCGACGGCGAGAGCGTGGTCGAGGAGGTCCGCTTCACCTGGGACGGCCTCACCCTGTGCGAACAGACCAGCCACCAGCCGGGCGTCCCGAGCACGGTCGCCCTCACCTGGGACCACCGTGCCGACGTCCCCCTGGCCCAGACCGAGCGCATTCTCACGGCCGACGACCGCCAGGAGGAGATCGACCGCCGTTTCTTCGCCATCGCCACGGACCCGATCGGCACGCCCACCGAACTGATCGACGAGTCCGGCGACATCGCGTGGCGCTCCCAGGCCACCCTGTGGGGCACCACCGCCTGGGCCCGCGGCAGAGGACCGCCATCGAGCCGACGCCCTGCTCGGACTCATCAGCAACCTGGTCGAGGACTACGCGTCCTGACGGGCACTGCGCGGCGTCCTGACGGGCGCTGCGCGGCGCCGAACTCATCGCGCGGAGATTGACGCGGAGATTGGCAGGGACCGTCAGCGGGCCGCGGCGGCCAGGGAGAGCAGGAGATGGGCCGACTCGGGATGGAAGTAGTCCGAGTGGGCTCCGGCGAATCCGAGCGTGCTGCGGTAGTGGCGGCCGGCGTTCACATTGATGATCCTGGCCGGGGGATCGGGGAACTCGTACGGGACGGTCGTGGGCCGCAGCAGCGTCGTATGGACCGGGCCGGCCGCCTTTGTCGTCCCGCGGAAGCCCACGGCGTTCGCTCCGCCCTCGGCCAGCCGGTGCCAGCGGCCCAGTGCGCGGTCGCGCGGGCTGAACGTCAACGCGATCGGCGCGTTGAGCACGTTCCGCTCCAGCAGGGCGGAGAACGGTGGATGGGCGAAGGCGTCGGCCGGGACGGCCATCTGAAAGACCGTCAGACTGTCCACCGTCCACGGGTAGTTCTCGTCGCGCCAGGGCCAGGACAGGGTGTCCGGGCCGCCGTCCAGCAGACGTGCGCTCGTCTCCATGATGGCGGTGGTGAGGAACCGGCCGCCGAAGGAGTGGCCCACACAGTGCAGATACTGCCCGTGGACGTTCCGCAGGATGTCCGGTCCTGGATCGGGCAGCGTACGGCGGTCGTTGAGATACCCGAGCAGCCCGGCGAGCACCCGGCCGGCCCGCCCTTCGCGCGACACGGCGGCGGCGCGGTCCCTGACGGTGCTGTAGCCGCCGAACGACGGCCACCGTACGCAGATGTAATGCGGCCGGAATCCGTTGAGTTCCGGATACCGCGCGGGCTGCTTCTCGTACAGCTCCGTGAGAAGCTCGAAGAGCCGTCCGGCGGAATTCCGGGACCGCTTCTTCGAGGTGCGCCAGCCGTGCACGTATACGAAGATGTCCGTCGCGCCCTCGTCCAGATGAAGACGTTCCTCCAGTACGGCGGTTATGTCATCGCGGGGGACGATCGAATGCTGCCCGTCGGGGTCGAGCAGATTCCCTTGCTCGTCCAGATCCAGCAGATCCACCATGGGCCTCATAGATTTCCCGCCTTCGCCGGAACGGCTTTCTCCGGAACGGCTTTCTCCGGAACGGCTTGCGTCGCTGCGACCTCCGCCGGAACGGATTCCGCCTCCGCCGGATCCACCGCTATGTGATTGTCCAAACCGCGCAGGAGCGTGAACGCCAGCCCGAGCGGTGTGGCCTGTTCGTCCAGGTAGTGCCGCGCAAGCTTCCGCGCTACTGGCGCGACCCGGGTGCCCGGCGTGAAGAACGCCTCGAAGAATCGGCAGGCGTAGTCACTCGCGAATTTTCTGGGAATGTCGATCTGCGGTCCGACGAGACACCCGACGCCGAGATTCAGCAGCGCCAGCCCGAGTCCCTCGTGCAGAGCGGGTGTTGCTCTGCCGCCCGCGCAGACCATCATGAAACAGAGCGGGCTGGCCATGCGTTCGCTTCGTTCGCTGCGCCAGTACTCGAAATCGGAGGAGCGGATGGGTTCGTCGTCGCTGAGGACGACACGGGCCTCGACCGGACCGTTCGCATCGAAGGTGAGCGCGCTGCCGTGCGCGGCGAAGAACAGTACGTGCTCATTCACACCGGGATCGCAGAAGGCCTCTTCCACCTCGACCTTGGAGGTGCGCAGCGCGACATCGGAGTGCCGCTCCATCAGGCCCTGGACGGTGTCGATGATCGCCGGAGTCTCTCCGGGCTTCTGGATACGGGTGTCGAAGTGCAGCCCGGACCGCAGCACGTCACCGTCCTTGTTGATCACATGGTGATATCCCTCGGCATGCCCTGTGCTGTGCTCGATCAGATGCGTATAGCCCAGAAATCCACCGGGCTCCCACTTCGCGTCTTTGCCGTTGAGTTTCGTCGCCGGATCCGGCGGAAGGTAGAGCATTCCCCAGGGGATGAAAACATCCGCGGAGTGGACCGTGATGATCTGTTCTCCCTGGCGCAGGGCGCCCTTCAGGGACTCCCATAATCTCTTCAGGCCGTCGTCGCCCTCGGTGAAGAGGAATTGCAGCAGCTTATGGCCGGCCTTGGCCAGTTTGAGCCCGACGGGCCGCAGCAGTTCCTGGGCGGTCGCGGCGCCGAAGGACTCGACCGGGAGGGATTCGTAGTAGTACGAGTTACGGGTTTCCGGGATCCGGTAGCGCACCACACCGTCGAACCAGCAGGAGAGCGCGGTCTGGACCGCGGCGGCGATCTCCGAGGGCTTACGGCGCATGGTCCCGCGCCACTCGCCGTTTCCGTCGTAGGGAACGGCGTCACCGTGCATACGTACGGTAAAGGTGTCGGGTGCGCTGTTGCGCGTTTCGAAGAACAGATGGATGGTCCGGTTGGCGAGTCCGCCGTTGGATCTCGGCACCTCGCGGTAATCGTCGAATCCATCGAAACCGGTATTGAAGGATATGTCCCGCGTCATCGTGAGGGTTCCAGGTCCTCCGCGTCGAGGGCGGGTAATTCGGCCGTGATTTCCTGGATCACGGCACCGTCGACACGGCGCAGGACATCGATGAACAGCTTGACCGGCCCGGCGGAGGTGGGCGTGATACGGAAGTCACCCGGCGCGGTCCCGCGCGCGTCCGTGAGGCGCAGATGCATCAGCGAGGGACTCACCTCGGCCGACGAGGCGTCCACGCGGACGGTGATGTCGAGCGGGCGCTCGTCCGTCGCGTCGGTGGCCGGATCGGGCTCCCAGGGCTCGTCCAGCGGCTGGAGATCGAAGGTGAGCGTGATCTCGGCGCCGGGCCGGGCGGGCAGCGCGTCGTCGGGAACCCGTAAGCGGGCCCGGTGGCCGCGCTTGCGGGGCCGGTCGGCGGCGGGGGGGCGGGG